>NZ_JBHVYK010000051.1:0-53235 GCF_042880855.1 Streptomyces sp. NPDC058291 | reverse complement strand
CGGAGACGAGCGCCGCGACGACCGCGCCGGAGACGAGCGCCGCGACGACCGCGCCGGAGACGAGCGCCGCGACGACCGCGCCCCGGCCGCTGCGCGCTTCGGCGCGCTCGCCCACGCGGCCCGGTTCGTCGGCCGGACCCTGCGCGGCGAGTGGTACGGCATCGTGGTCGACCCGCTGCGGCAACTGCGCCGGCGCGGACCCGCCGCGCTGCTGCTGGCCGTCGTGGCCTGCCTCGGCGTGATCTTCTTCCACGCCATCGCCCAGCACCCCGCGGGCGCGAAGGCCGTGCGCGTCCTCGGCGGCGTCCAGGGCGACCTGCCCCTGTGGCTGACCCTGCTGCGCACCCCGGTCTCCCTCTACGTCCCGGCGCTCGATCTGCCGGTGTGGGCCGGCATCACCCAGCTGTTCCTCGCCTTCGCCCTGGCCGAACTCTCCCTCGGCCGCCGCAGGACCCTGCTCGTCGCCTACGCGTCCACCCTGGCGGGCACCCTCTCGGTACGGGTGATGCTGGCGATGGGACCCGGCTGGTGGGGCCTCGGCCTGCCGCCCGAGGCCGGCCAGGTGCTCGACACCGGCCCGTCCGCGGCCGTCGTCGGACTGTTCACCTTCCTCTCCGTCGTCCGCCGCGCGCCCATCGTGTTCACGCTCACCGGCGGCTCGATGGTGCTGGAGTCCATCGCCGCACCGAACCTCGCCGGCCGCGAGCATCTGATAGCGGTGGCCGCCGCCGTCGTCATGGGTCTGCTGCACGAACGCGCCCGCCGCGGGCGGCGGACGCCGTCCGTGTCCTTCGGCCCGCCGACGGGATGACGCGGCGTCGGTTCGAAGGGGCAGGCCACCGGGCTTCCCTGAGATGTTGCTATGAATTCGTGGGGCGGTTGAACACTTCCGGGTCCCGCCGCGTATGGGGTCGGGGGATTTCCTGTCCATGGCCGCCCACGACGCGTAGGAGCACTCCTTGGTACAGAACCGGCGCAGACGCCCGACCGGCGGACGACGCGCGACCTTCCTGGCTACGGCGTTGATGCTCGGCGGCGGCGGCCTGATGGCGGCGAACGTGTACGCCTCGGCCACCGAGGACGGCTCCGACGGCAACACGACCCGGCGGGCCGGCAACAGCGCCGTCACCATCGACTGCCCAGACGTCGGCGGCAAGCTGACCACCGTCCCGGACGGGGCGTCCGCCGAGGTCGACCGCGAACTGGCCCGGCTCGACGAGCAGGTCGCCGCGGCCTACCAGCGACTGCAGGAGTCGGCCGACGCCGTGCGCCAGGACGCCGGTTTCGCGGACAACGCGGTCATGAACCCGCTGAAGGAGAAGCGCGGCGCGACCATCGAGCGCATCGCGGTCGCCATCGACCGGGTCGGCGACCGTCCGGAAGGCCTCGAGTCCCTCGCCGCCTGCACCCTGCGCGCCTCCTCCGACCAGGCCGACGGCGGCGCCGACGGCAACGGCGACGAGAACCAGAACGGCGACCAGAACGGCGACGACGGCCGGAACGGCGACGGTCAGCAGGGCAACGGCCAGCAGGATGACGGCCAGCAGGATGACGGCCAGCAAGGCAACGGCGGACAGGCCGGCAACGGACCGGTCGCCGCGGACTACGCGGACATCAAGTCCGTGCAGCCCTCCCAGCAGGCCCCGGACCTCGCCTCCGGCCCCTCGCGCGGCACCTTCACCAGCAGCTGCGGCGTCAACGCCAACGGACTGTTCAACTCGGACAACGTGATCGTCGCGCCGGGCGTCTCCAACGGCGCCCACCACTTCCACGACTACATCGGCAACCAGTCCAACAACGCCTTCGCCTCCGACGGCGATCTGGCCAAGGCCGAGACGAGCTGCGTGGACCAGGGCGACAAGTCCACCTATTACTGGCCCGTCCTGCGCCTGCAGAACGGCGCCCAGGAACGGGACGCGGCCAGCCCCGGCGGCGGCGTCGAGGGCAACGCGGGCAAGATCGTCACCGCCAAGGAGGTCACCCTGACCTTCGTCGGCAACGCGCGCTCCAAGGTCACCGCCATGCCTCGGCTGCTGCGCATCATCACCGGTGACGCCAAGGCCTTCGTCAACGGCACGGCCAACGCCAACGCGTCCTGGAGCTGCACCGGCTTCGAGGACCGTCAGCTCAAGGACAAGTACCCGCTCTGCCCGGCCGGCAGCGACGTGGTGCGCACCTTCCGCTTCCAGAGCTGCTGGGACGGCGCCAACATCGACAGCGCCAATCACCGCACCCATGTGGCCTTCGCCGCCGCCGACGGCGCCTGCCCGAACGGCTTCAAGGCCGTGCCGCAGCTGGTGCAGCGCATCGTCTACGACGTCGACGCACCGAGCCTCCAGGACGGCGGCAAGACGACTCCGTTGTTCGCGGTGGACTCCTTCCCCGAGCAGTTGCACAAGCCGGTGACGGACCACGGCGACTTCATCAACGTCTTCGACGACGGCCTGATGGGGCAGATGGTCGACTGCATCAACGAGGGCCGTACCTGCGGCGCGGGCGCGAAGCCGGGCGACGGCGGCGCCGGCAACGGCGGTGACAACGGTTCCGGAAACAACGACAACGCCGGCAACGGCAACGGCGGCGGAAACGGTTCCGGAAACACCGGTAACGGAAACGGCGACGAAAGCGGTTCCGGAAACACCGGCGACGGCAACGCTTCCGGAAACAACGACAACGGCGGCAACGGCAACGGCGGTAATGCCGGAAACGCGGGTAACGCTGGTGACGGCGGTTCCGGGGACACCGGTTCCGGCAACAGCGGCAGCAACGACAGCAACGGCAGCAACGGCAGCAACGGCAACAGCGGCAACGGTAACGGGGGCAACGGTTCTCAAGGGAGCGCGCAGCAGTCCCGGTCTCCCGAGGCCCCCGCGAGCGCACCCGCCGAGCCGCGCGTCTACACGAAGCCCTCGCCGAAGGCGGCCGTCTCGGCGCCCGCGTCGGCGCCCGCCGCCGGTTCGGGCGGCGAGATCGGCGCTCCGGCGACCGCTCCGGAGAACCCCGCCGCGCCCACGCCCTCGTCCGGGCAGTCGCAGTCGCAGTCGCCGGTCGACAGCGGCTCCGGCGCGGTCGGCGGGACCGAGCCCCAGGCGGTCCAGGGCGGCCTCGCCGAAACCGGCGCCAACCTGTGGCCAGGGGCGCTGGGAGCACTGCTGGTGATCGGCGGCTTCGTCGTCCTGCGCCGCAGCACCCGGCGCGCCTGAGCTCCGGTCGCACGACCACGGGGCCCGTCGACTGCCGACGGGCCCCTTCTCATGAGCTCCCTCCCGGGCGGGAACCCGCACGGCGGGCGCCGAGAGCGGGATCGCGGTCACATCAAGGCGCCGTGCCATGGACAATTGACCGAGATCGTCGGCGCTGTCGACGCACAACAGGGAGCCACGGGCATGGCGAGCGCACGGTGAACGAGACAGACAGGACGAAATGGCCGCTGCCGCACGTCGGCGCGGCACGGCTGGACGCCGTCGCCCGCGCGCGGGGCTGGGCCCGGCTGGCGCTGGCGTTGGTCGCCGGCTGCGTCGCCGTGGTGATCGCGGGCGCGGGCGCCGGCGGCTGGCTGGTCCTGCTCGCGGGCTTCGCGCTGCTCGCCGCGGCCGGGGCCGGCGTGTGGTGGATGCTGGCGCACCGGGGCGGAGCCCGGTTGCTGGGCGGTCTGCTGGCCGTCAGCGCGCCCGTCGGCGTCATGGTGATGTACGCGCTGTCCGGTCTGTGGCCGGTGGCGGTGGGCGCGCTCGCGCTGTGGGCGGGCGCCCTGGCCGCGGCCCGCGCCTCGCTGCGCAGCGTGCGGCGCCCCAAGGGCACGCACGGCCGTCGGACCCCGCCCCCGCGCCGTCCGGTGCTGATCATGAACGTGCGCTCGGGCGGCGGCAAGGTCGTCAAGCACCGTCTCGTCGAGCGCGCCGAGGCGCTGGGCGCGCGGGTGGTCGTGCTCGGCGCCGACGACGTCTACACCGACCCTGCGGAGGTGGCCCGCCGGGCCGTCGCCGAGGGCGCGGACCTGCTCGGCGTCGCGGGCGGCGACGGCACCCAGGCGTTGGTGGCGGCCGTGGCCGCCGAACACGACGTGCCCTTCCTGGTCGTCGCCGCCGGCACCCGCAACCACTTCGCGATGGACCTCGGCCTCGACCGCACCGATCCCGTGCGGAGCCTGGACGCCCTCACCAACGGCGTCGAACTGCGGGTGGACCTCGGCGACGTCAGCGGACGCGCCTTCGTCAACACCGTCTCCTTCGGGGCGTACGCGGAGATAGTGCAGAGCCCCGACTACCGCGACGCCAAGGCCGCGACCGCCCTGGATCATCTGCCCGACCTGCTGCAGGGCGAATCCGGACCGGTCCTGGACGTCAGGGCGGACGACACCGAGCTGCACGCTCCGCAGGCCCTTCTGGTCAGCAACAACGCCTACGCCCGCGCCGATCCGCTCGGTGGCGGCCGCCGGCCCCGGCTCGACGCCGGTCTGCTCGGAGTGATCGGCGTCCGGGTCGAGGGAGCGGCCCAGGCCGCCGAACTCGCGCTGCTCGGCGAGCGCGCGGGCAGCATCACCTCGGTGACCTCCCGGCGCGTCGTCGTCGGGGCCGACCGCGAGCGCATCGCGGTGGCGGTCGACGGCGAGGCTCTCGAACTGGCCGTCCCCGTCGTCTGCACGGTACGGCCCGCGGCGCTGCGGGTCAGGGTGCCCCGGCACCGCCCGGGCGCCGCCTACGCTCCCCCCACGGTCGACTGGCGGCGTGTGTTCCGCCTCGCGCTCGGCCGTACCGACCACCGCACCGTCAAGGAGGCCTACGATGTCTGACCGCCGCCCGAAGCTTTCCGCCCGGAGTCTGGTCGGCGACCTCGTCACCCTGGACCAGGCCCTGTACGAGGCGGTCACCGTGACCAGGACGCCCACTCTGGACACCGCGCTGCGCCGGCTGTCGGCCGCCGCCGACCACTCCAAGCTGTCCTTCGCGGTCGCCGGCGCGCTGGCCCTGCGCGGGGGACGCCCGCGCAGGGCCGCCGTGCTGGGCGTCGCCGCCATCGGTGTCGCCTCGGCGACAGCCAACCTGCTCGGCAAGAAGTTGGTGCGCCGTCCGCGTCCGCACCGCGCCGAGGACTCGCCGTTCCCGGGGCGGCATGTGCCGATGCCGCATTCGGCGTCGTTCCCGTCCGGGCACACCGCCTCGGCGGTGGCGTTCGCGGCCGCCGTGGGCCCGACCCTGCCGGTCTCCGCCGTCCCGCTGGGACTGCTGGCCTGCGCGGTGGGCTATTCGCGCGTCCATACCGGCGTGCACTACCCCGGTGACGTCGTGGCCGGCGCGCTGCTGGGCACGGGTTCGGCGGCGCTGGTCGTGGCGCTGGCCGCCCGCGCCACGAAGCGCTGAGCGGCCCTACCGCCTGCCGCAGTGCAGGAAGAGGTGCGGCTCGGGCACGGCCTGGGGATGGTCGGGGGTGAACAGCACGTTCTCCTCGGCCAGCACGGTCAGGCCGGCCCGGGTGACGAGGTCGACGAGTGCCTCGTCGGCGAAGCTGGTCACCCGCACGGGCTGTCCCATGAACACGGCGTCGACGCCCTCGACGTCGAGCGGGACGGTCGCCAGCACGAGGCTGCCCCCGGGCCGTAGCGCACGGGCCAGCCGGCCGACCAGGGCGGCCTGGTGGGCGCGGTCCAGCTGCAGCAGCGAGAAGTACACGCAGACGGCGTCCAACGACCCCTCCGCCAGCGGGAGTTCGCGCGCGTCGAGGCAACGGAACTCCGCCTCGGGCACCTGCCGGGCGGCCAGCTCCACCATGACGGGGGAGACGTCGACGCCCAGCACCTCGTGGCCCGCCCGGGCGAGGGTCTCGGCCGTCGGCCGCCCGGTTCCGCTTCCGACGTCCAGTACGCGGCTGCCCGGCGTGAGCCGTCCGAGCAGCCACTCCAGGGACCTGCGGTGCGCCTCCGAGTGGGCGAAGGCCGTCTCGTAGGAGGGCCCCAGCGCGTCGAACACCCGCGCCGCGCGCCGCCCGTCGTCGTCCGTCAAGTCGGTCCCCCTGTCGTGACGTGCGGTTCTGTTCCCGCGTTTTTCACTACCGTAAGTAACATGATCAAATCCTCTTGACGTGGAACCTACTGGTGAGTAGCCACGCCCCGGCAACCGTCGCTTCGTTCGGAGGACCCCCCATGCACACTCCCGAGGACGCCCTGCAGGAGACCCGCGCCGCCTACGAGGAGCATGCGCGCACATGCCGTCAGTGTCACGTCGACATGTCGCCGTGCGCCGTCTCCAAGCTCCTGCTGCGCGCCTACAACAACGCCAGACGAGTTCAGGCGCGGGCCGGCTCCGCGCTGCGCTGAGGAAACCGGCGGCTCAGGCGGGCCGCACGGCGCCGCGCAGCGCGCCCTCCCCGAACGGGAGGATCGCCTCCTCGCGGATGGACGCGCCCGGCCCCGGTGCGTGGATCATCATGCCGTCGCCCGTGCACAGTCCGGTGTGGCTGAGGTCGTCGAAGAAGAAGACGAGGTCGCCCGGGCGCAGATCGGCCAGGCTGATCCGGGTGAACGCCTTCGCCTGGTCGATCGCGGTGCGCGGGAGGGTCACCCCGGCCGCCCGCCAGGCGGCCTGGGTGAGGCTGGAGCAGTCGTAGGACTCGGGCCCGGTGGCTCCCGACACGCACGGTCGGCCCACCTGTGCCCGGGCGAAGGCGAGCGCCTTGTCCGCCTTCCTCAGATACGCCGTGCCCGTGGTGCCGGTCGTCACGTCGGCCGGGGCCGCGACCGTCGGGACGGCGGCCGGAAGCGGGACGGCGGGGGCCCCGGGACCGGCGGCGGCCGGGTATCCGGAACCGACCGTCACCACGTCCCATGCGGGGACCGTGACGCCGACTCCGGCGGTCGGCCGGCTCGGGACGGACGCCCCGGCGGGCGCGAAGAAGCCGGACTCCGGTGCGGTGAGGGGGAGTTCGGGTGCCGGGTAGCCGAGCGGCGGTGCGGCGACGCCCGGGCCGGGGGCCGGGTGGCCGGGCACGGCCGTGAGAGCGTCGACGCCGGGCGTCCTGAAGGCCGTATCGGCCGAGGGGAGGCCGAAGTCGGGCATCGCATAGCCGGACGAGGCTGGGGAGAGACCGGGTTCGGCGGCCGGGTAGCCGGTCGCGACCGAGAGGGCGCCGGTGCCGGCGTCAGGCGTCAGGAAGCCGGACTCCCGTGCGGTCAAGGCGAGTTCCGGAGCGGGATAGCCGGGCGCCGGTGCCATGCCGCCCGGTTCCGGCCCGCGCTGACCGGGAGCCGCGACGGGGGCGGGCACGGCGAGAGCCATGTCGGGCACCGCGAAGCCCGAGGCCGATGTCGCGAAGTCCGGGGCCGGCGTGGGGAAGCCCGAGGCCGGTGTCGCGAAGTCCGGGGCCGGCGTGGGGAAGTCCGAAGCCGGTGTCGCGAAGTCCGGGGCCGGCACCGCGAAGCCCGAGGGCGGTGTCGCGAAGTCCGGGGTCGGCGTGACGATGCCGAGCTGGCCCGTCGTCGTGAGGAGGGTGTCGGGGCCGGCGGGAGCGGCGGCGGCGGTGGTCGGCGTGCCCGCCCACGCTGCCGCGATCTCCGCCCGGAACGCCTGCTGTTCCGCGGTGTCCCAGGTCTGCTGTACCGGCTGCGCCTGGGCCGGCTGCGTCTCGATCACCGGCAGGACGGCGGTGGCGGCAGCCGACTGGATCGGGGCGGGCGCGGACAGGGCGGCCACCGGGCCGGCGACGGCGCCGGCCAGGATCGCCCGCGCCGCGGTGAGCTTGCGCCCGTTGCGCTCCTTGGTGCTCTTGAGCGAGGCCTGCCGGTCCGAGGGCGCCGCGGCCGGGGCGGGCGCGGCGGCGAGGGCGGCCGGGGCGGGCGCCAGGGCCCTGGGCTCGCCCTGACGGGGCTCGGGCACCCCGGGCAGCGCGGCGACCGCCGGTCCGGTGAGCTCCGGGACCCGTCGGACGGCGGCCTCCAGCTCGCGCACCACGGCGCTGTCGGCGGCGCGTTCCGGTGCGCGCGCCGCCCGGGGAGCCGGGGTCGGCAGCCGGTCGGCAGGCAGCACGGCGGGGACGGTGGGCCCCACCCGGTCGCGAGCCCTGTCGAACCACTGCCTGGCCACCGCGTCGAGCGACGGGTCGGAGGAGCCGCGCCCGCTGCCGGCGACGGAGGTGACCGTGCCGCGCGAGCGGCTCGACATGGCGCGTGTGGCGTTGTAGTTGCCCGTGTCGCTCTCGGCCCGGTCGTAGAGGGAGTCGACCCGCTGCCGGATCTCCGCCCGACTCGGCTCGTCGCTGCTGCCTGGGAAGCGCGGGCTGCGATCCGTCGCCATGGAAGACGTACTCCTTCCGTGCTCCGCCGCCGGTAGGCGGTGGAATCCGGGCGACCCCTGTTGCGGGCGCCTCAAGCCCCCTGCCCTGAAGGGCAGTCGAACGGCCTGGCGTCAACTTAGCCAACTTGTGTGCCTGGCGTGAAGATTGAGGTCTTAAATGTCCGATACGTAGTCGTGACCTTCGTCTCTCGCCGTCGTCGCGCCCCTGGTCCGGGCGCTGCCGACGCGCCGGTCACGGTCGTCGGTGGTTCGTCCCGGTCGCGGGGCGGCGGCTGCGGGCCGCATCGTCCTGCGCCAGGAGGGAGAGCAGCGCCGCCACGCTCAGTCCCGCCTCGGCGGGGTGGCGCAGCAGCCGGTCGGGCTCGATCCGGTAGGTGTTGCCGCGCCCCTCCCGCGTGTGGGAGAGGTAGCCGTCCTGCTCCAGGTCCGCGATGATCTTCTGCACGGCCCGTTCGGTGAGGCGGCAGTGCGCGGCGATGTCCCGGATGCGGGCGCTGTTGTCGTCCGCGATGGCGGCGAGCACGCGCGCGTGGTTGGTGAGAAACGTCCATCCGTTGTGTGGCTCGGGCACCCCTTCCATGAGGCAATCATACGCGTGAGGGTTCACGCATCCAAAAACCGGAACGTCATTTCGTGTATTGGTTGACGTATGACGAGTGCGGGGGGAGTCTTGAGGTGACACGTGGAATGACCGGGGAGGCGGTCATGCGGGAACCTGCCTTTGACGCGAACGCCGGAGGGGCCGACGCCCGCCCGGGAGCGGGGACGAGCGGTGCCCGTTCGTCTCGGCCGGCCGCTCCTCCGGCCATCCGCGTGCGCACCGACGCCGGACGCGTCGTCGTCGCGGTGCGGGGAGAACTCGACCTGGAGTCGACCGGACGGCTGGAGCAGGCCCTGCACGGGGCTCTCGGCGCGGCGGTCGGCGGAGTCGACCTCGAACTCGACGGAGTCGCCTTCTGCGACTGCTCCACCCTGAACGTGCTGCTCGCCGCTCGTGAGCGGGGCCTGCGGGAGGGGAGAACGGTCACCGTGCGCACGGTGAGCCCGGCCGTGGAGCGGCTGCTGGACCTGACCGGCACCCGCACGCTGTTCGAGGCCCCCGTCCCCGCCGCCGACACCCCCGGCCGCGTCGGCGGCAGCGGGGCGGCGGACCGTGAACCGCGCGGCGCCGACGGCCTCCTGGTCCACCCGCACGACGCGGGCGTCGTACACAATCTGCGCGTCGAGGTCGTGCGTCTGCGGCGCGCCCTGCAGACCCGCCCGGTGATCGACCTCGTCCGCGGCATCCTCATGGCATCCTCATGGCGTCCTTCGGCCTGGGTTTCGAGGAGGCCCGGCGGGTGCTGACCCTCGCCTCCCAGAACGCCGGGACCCAGGGCCACGCTGCGCAACGTCGAGGCCACCGGCGAGTTCGTGGTCAACCTCGCGCCCGAGCCGCTTCTCGAGCAGATCAACGCCACCGGGACCGGCTCCCCCCGCACCAGGGCGAGTTCGACGCGGTCGGCATCGAGCGGGAGCCCTCGCTGCGGGTGGGACCGCCGCGGGTGGCCGCCTCGCCCGTGGCCCTGGAGTGCAGACTGCATGCGACGTTGGGCATCGGCCGCTCCACCCTGGTCCTCGGCGAGGTCCTGCACGCGGCCGTGCGGGAGGACGTGATCGTCGACGGGCACCCCGACATCCGGCGGCTGCGGCCCCTGGCCCGGCTGGGCCGCGACGAGTGGGGCACCGTCGGGGAGGTCCACGACCGCGCCCGCATCGCCTACGGCGACTGGCCGCCGTCCTGAGCGGTCCCGTCCTATGCTCGGACCATGAACAGACCCGTGACGCAACGCCAGGACGGCAACGACTCCTGGCGTTCCCTGTGGTCGGTCGGCTCGGCGCTGTCGGTCGGCTCGGTCGGATCGTTCCTCTCCGTCGGCTCCGTGGGCAGCTGCCTCTCGGTCGCCTCGGTCGGCGGCTTCCTGTCGGTGGGCTCCGTCGGTTCCGCCGCGTCCGTCGCCTCCGTGGGCTCCTGGCTCAGCGCCGGTTCGGCGCTGTCCGCCCGCTCGACCGGCTCCGTGCTGTCCTGGCGCTCCCGCGGCGGCGTCCGCGCGGCCGGCACGGCGGCGGCCACGGTCGCCGGAGCGGTGCTGCTGTGCGCGTGGGCGTCGGGCCGGGGCCGTTCCGTGCGGTGATCCCGGCGAGGGCCGGCCGCCGCTCGACCGGCTCCGGGAAGGGCCGGCGTGCGGAGCGAACGGCGGAGCCCACCGGGGCCGGCCGCGCCTCGACGCACGCCGTCGCGGTCAGGCGAACTCCACCGCGGACAGCGGGCCCAGCGGATCGGCGCCGGGACGCCCGGCGGGCACCGCAGCACGTCTCGTCCCGCGCCACTCGCGGGGGGACAGCCCGTAGGCGGCTCGGAAGACCCGGCTGAAGTGCGCCGGGTTGGCGAAGCCCCACCGCTGGGCCACCGCGGACACCGTGGGAGCGGCGGAACCGGCCCGCGCCAGCTCACGGGCGCACCGCTCCAGCCGGCGCTGCTGGATCAGCCGGGCGACCGTGACGCCCTCGCCCTCGAAGAGCCGGTGCAGATAGCGCACCGAGATGTGGTGCGCGGCCGCCACCGACTGCGGGGAGAGGTCCGGATCGCCGAGGCGCAGGTCGATGTGCTCGCGCACGCGCGCCACGACAGGGTCCACCCGGTCGGCCTCCGGCTGGGCCCGCCCGGTCCGCTCGTCGAGCAGCGTGGCGAAGAGGTCCACTACGCCCGTGGCCAGCCTGGCGGCGACCGAGGGCGCACAGCGCGGGACCGAGGCGGTCAACGAGGTCAGGAAGTTCGCCAGCAGGGCGCCGAAGCCGTCCCCGCCGCCGATCGCGGTCCCGGTCACCCGGCGCAGCTCCTCCTCGGGCAGGTTCACGGCCCGGCGGGGCATGTGCACCAGATGGGCGGTGAAGCGCCCCGGGAAGTCGAGGGAGTAGGGCCGTGCCGTGTCGTGGACGAAGAGGTCGCCCTCCTCGACGACGGCACGTCGGCCGTCCTGGACCAGCGTCGCCGTGCCCGCCCGCTGCACGCCGACGGCCACGTAGCCCGCGCCCCCCGCGCCCGCGCCCCCCGCGCTCTCCTCGGCGATGTGGGCCGCGGTGCGGGTCAGCCGATGCGCGTCGGCGTCGACGGCACAGATGCGCAGGCAGCCCAGCCGCTCGGTGCGGACGCGGGCCTCGAACGGGCCGTCGCCGCGCGCGGTGACGGCCATCGGCACCAGCGCCCGGCCCAGCGCGTCGCGCCAGTGGGCGAGTCGGTCCCCGTCGGGAACCGAAGCGGTCGTCAGCACCAGGGCCACCTGGCCCTCCTCTCCAGCCGTGCGAAAAACCGGCGGAGAGCGTCGGACGGCGGCCCGTTCTCCCCGCCGCCCCTCAGCCAAGCAGCCCCCCGCGGCCGCGGCCAGGCAGGAAACAGGCAGAAACGCGAACGGCGCGGAACCGGCCGGGCCGCCCGTCGTGCGCTGAGGGAACAGCACCGTGCGCCGAGGGACAAGACGCGGGGGCGGCCGCCGGGTCAGGATGGACGACACGACGAGGGGCCTCGCCCGTCATGGCGCGGGCCCGTCCGCCCCCGGTTCGCGGCGATCCGGGGACGGCGGGCACGGTCAGGGCGCTTCGAGACGGGCGAGGAGGTCGCGGGCCTCGGCGACGCGCTGGGGATCGGCGTCGAGGCCGAGCGAGAGACAGCGGGTGAGGGCCTCGCGGGCATCGGCCGGCCGTCCGGCGGACAGCAGCGCGTCGGCCAGCGAGACGAGGTGGCGGCTCTCCATGGCCGCGTTCGCGTTCGCGCGGGAGATCGCCACGGCGGACGTCAGCGTGCTGACGGCCTCGGGCCATCGCCCCCCGCGCGCGTGACAGGCGCCCATGGCCGCGTGCAGCTGCCCCCGGGAGAAGTCGGCGATGTGCGACGGTATCCGGTCGCCGGCCCGGTCCAGGAAGGCCAGCGTGTCGCGGTACGAGGCGAGGGCCTCCTCCGGGCTGCCGGAGTCCTGCAGGAGGACGCCGTGCCCGTACCGGGCCTGCAGACCGCCCGGCAGGTCGCCGACCGCCTCGAACAGGGCGGCCGCCCGGTGCATGTGCCAGGCGGCCCTGACCTGCTCCCCGAGCCGGCGGAAGGCGGAGCTCCGGTAGATGTGGGCCCAGGCCTGCTGCCGTGGATCGGCGGCGCGCTCGGCGGCGGCGAGAGCCGCCGCGGACCGGTCGAGGCTGTCGCGGGGGCGGCCCTCGCAGGCGAGCAGCGCCCACGCGTGGTAGTTGAGGTGGGTCGCCTCCAGGACCGGGTCGTCCAGCGCCTGTGCGCTGTGCGCGGCGGCGCCGAAGACCTCGGGCCAGTGACCCCAGAAGATCCACTGGTCGGAGAACCAGTGCAGGGCCTCGGCCGTCTCCACCACCCTCGCGTGCTCGCCCGCGGTGTGCGCGGCGCGCAGCGCGGCCAGCCAGTTGGCGCCCTCCGCCTGGAGCCAGGCCCGCGCCCGGTCCGCGCTCGACAGGTCGACCGTGCCCTGCCAGGCAGGCGGCGGCGGCCCGTGGTCCGGCTCGAACCAGCGCCCCGCCGTCACCGTGGTCTCCAGCAGCCAGCGATACAACGCCGTACGGGCCCGGTGCGCGTCCTGGGCGCTCTCCTCGGCGTCGAGCCGCCCGCGCGCGTACAGCCGCAGCAGGTCGTGCAGCCGGTACCGGTCCCCGATCGCGCCCAGCAGCCCGGCCTCGACCAGCTCCTCCAACGTGTCCTCGGCGTCGAACAGCGGCTGGCCGGTGAGCCGCGCGGCCCCCGCGGCGCACGTGTCCGCACCGGGGACCAACGCCAGACGACGGAACAGCCGGGCGGCCGAGGGGGTCAGCTGACGGTAGGACAGGTCGAAGGCGGCCGCTACACGCACGTCGCCGGCCGTCAGCGCGTCCAGCCGCCGCTCCTCGCCGGCCAGCCGGTCCGCCAGCCGGCGGACGGTCCAACCCGTGCGGGTGGCCAGCCAGTTGCCGGCCACCCGCAGGGCGAGCGGCAGATGGCCGCACCGTTCGGCGACTTCGGCGAGAGCCTCCGGGTCGGCGGCCGCCCGCTCGGCGCCGACCAGCGAGGCCAGCAACTCGGCGGCCTCGGCGGGGTGCAGCTCCCCGAGCGGCAGCCGGTGCACGCTGTCCAGCCCGGTCAGCATGCGACGGCTCGTCACCACCACCATGCTCGCCCCCGCGGCCGGCAGCAGCGGTCGCACCTGGCCCTCGTCCCGGGCGTCGTCCAGGACCAGCAGACAACGCCGCTCGGCCAGCAGCTGCCGGTACAGCGCGCCGTGCCCTTCCGGGCCGGCCTGGGCGAGATCCCGGTCGGACACGTGGAGCGCCCTCAGCACGCTGAGCAGGAGCTCGGCGGGACCGGGCCCGTCCTCGTGCGTCCCGCGCAGGTCCAGGACCAGCTGGCCGTCCGGGAAGCGGCCGGCCAGATCGCGGGCCGCGTGCAGGGCCAGCGTCGTCTTGCCCGCACCCGGCGCCCCGGACACCGCCACGGCCACCGGCTGGGCGGCGGTCTCCCGCTGCGCGAGGGCCGCCAGGCGGGCCAACTCCTCCGCCCTGCCCACGAAGTCGTCGACGCCCCGCGGGAACGCCCGCACGCCCGCCGGGCTGTAGCCCCCGGCGCGACCGGCCCGCGCCGCCGTGAGCAGCCGCTCCCGCAGCGCCTCGTCCAGGGCCAGACCGTCGGCGAGCGCGGCGACCGTCCGCCGCTGTGGCGCCGCCCGCCGTCCTCGCTCCAGATCCCCGATGCCGCGCACACTGACGCCCGAGGCCTCGGCCAGACCCTCGATGGTCTGCGACGCCGACAGCCGCAGCTCCCGCAGCAGCGCCCCGAACGCCGCCCGTTCCCCGCTCAACCCCGCCCCTTCGGCTCGGCATGCTCCATCCGTCGCCCCCGAGCATGATCATCCGGATTCTAGACAAGCCGGACCGTTCGGGCCCGTGCCGACCGGCATCCGGACGGCCTCGTCGGCGACCGGAGCGTGTACGCCGTCCTCACCCGAGGTGGGCGCCCGCACCGCCCGCCCGAGTCGGCCCGAGACGCCCGGAACGCCTGGGCCGCCGTCGGCCTGCCGGCCCGACGCCTCGCCGGACCGCGCCCGGTCGGGTCCGTTCCGGGTCTCCCCGGGCACAGGCATGGGCCCCCCGCCGTGGCAGGGGGCCCAGGGACCTGACCGCCCGGCGCGCTCACGCGCCGGGCTCGTGCTCTAGCGGCGCCGCGGCCCGACCGTGATCACGCCGGCGATCCTGGTCAGGGCGCCGGTGTCGTGGACGACCTGTCCGCCGGACGTCTTCCAGATCGTGATGCGGAAGGTGTCCGGGCCGTCGGTGACGGTGACGCGGAAGCGGTAGCCGCTCTTGCCGTTGACGGTGCCGGATCCCTGCAGCACGGCCCGGTTGCCGGACACGACGAGCCAGTCGAGGTGGCCGGACCGCAGCGTCAGGGAGGCCGGCTTCAGGGTGAAGGCGACCGCGCCGGCCGGGGCGGTGGCCCCGGGCAGGTACCCGGCCGAGACGGAGAAGAACGGCTTGCCCCGGGACGCGGAGAGGCCCGCGCCCACCACCGGCCCGGCCGCCCGGTTGTACACGATCACCTCGGGCAGCGTCGTGGACCCGGCGCCGTCGTCGTCGTCCTTCACGGTGATCACCGGGCGGAAGATGCCCGCCGCGCGGTAGACGTGCTCGGCGCGGCAGCCGGTCGCGGTGACCGTGCCGGCCGCCGGTCTGCCGCCGTCCTTCCAGTCGACGGTGCAGGTGTGGCCGTCGCCGGCGCCCGGGTCGGAGAACCGGGCGGTGACGACCGCCGGCCGGCCGGCCGGGACCGGGGACGACGGTCCGGCGGCGGAGGTCACCGAGGGCGCCGCGTTGGCCACCGTGACGACGGCCGTGTCGGTGCTGCGGCCGCCGGTCAGGGTGAGGGTGAACGTGCCGTCGTCGGTGCAGGTGACCGATGTACGGGCGGCGTTCGGGGCCGCGACCGTGCAGGGCGCGCCCTTCTCGACCGTCCACTTCGGGCTGCCCGTCCCGGAGAGAGTGCCGTTCAGGGCGATCCTGTCGCCCTCCGTGCCCTTGACGTCCGGACCGGCGTGCACGATGGCGACCGGGTCGATGCCCGTGAGCGTGGGCACGACCTTCTTGATGAGCCCGTCGGCGTCGAACTCCAGCTTGTCGACGGTGGTCTCACGGTGGGTGCCGTCGCCGCCGGGGATCGCGAAGCGGTGATAGGCGATGTACCAGTCGTCCGTGCCCGGCACCTGGACCACCGAGTGGTGGCCGGTGCCCTTGATGCCCAGGGAGAGGTCCTTCTCCAGGATCACGCCCCGCTTGGTCCATGGACCGCTGGGGGAGGGGCCGGTGGCGTAGGCGACCCGGTAGTTCTCGTCCCGGGTGTCGTTCTCCGACCACATGAAGTAGTAGACGCCCTTGCGCTTGACGACGAACGCGCCCTCGTTGAATCCGCTCGGGGTGATGTCCTTGACCTTCGCGGTGTCGATCGAGGTCATGTCGGCGTTCAGCGGCACGACGTACCCGTGTCCGTTGCCGAAGTACAGGTACGACTGCCCGTCGTCGTCGGTGAAGGCCGCCGGGTCGATCATCTGGCCGGGGAACTGACCAGCCTTCAGCAGGGGCTTGCCGAGGGCGTCCTTGAAGGGGCCGGTGGGGGAGTCGGAGACGGCGACGCCGATGTTGGCGTCGGCGCAGAAGTAGAAGTAGTACTTGCCGTTCTTCTCGGCGATCGTCGGGGCCCAGGCCCTGCTGTCCGCCCAGCTCACGTCCGGCCCCAGGTCGAGGATGACGCCGTGGTCGGTCCAGTGCACCAGGTCGGTCGAGGAGTAGGCCTTGAACTGCGTGCCGCTCCAGCCGTCGAAGCCGTCGGTGGTCGGGTACATGTAGAAGGCGTCGCCGAAGCGGACGATGTTCGGGTCGGCGTTCAGCCCCGGCAGGACCGGGCTCTTCATGATCAGCGCCGACACGGTCCAGGTGCGCTTCCTGCCGTCGGAGCCGGTCACCTCGTAGGTCTGCGGCTTGCTGAAGTCGCGCAGGGCGCCGGAGGCCGGGCTGATGCCCGCGCCGTGGGCCAGGGTGAACTGCGGCGCCAGGGCGGTGACGTCGCTGCCCTCGGTCAACGGCAGGACGACCGTGCTGTTCTTGTCGTCGATCAGCGCGTCCACCTTGAGCGCCGGGTGGGTCGCCGCGGCGATGCCGGTGGTGTTGCCGGCGAGCTCCAGGACCTCGGCGGGCGTCAGGGCGCGGTTGTAGATGCGGAAGTCGTCGACCTCTCCGGCGAAGTACGGGTCCGGGGAGTACAGGGACTTGCCGATGTAGCCCGACGCGTCCTTGGCCGGGTCGTACAGCTCGGACGGCTTGACGGTGACGCCGTTCACGCGGGCCGCTTCGGCGCCGTCCACGTACAGGACCGCCGTCTGGGTCGCCCCGTCCAGGGTGACGGTGAGGTGCTTCCACTCGCCCGGGGTGAGCTGCGAGCCGCCGATCATCTGCTTCTCGCCGGACCAGGTGGCCTTGGTGATCGCGGAGAACAGCTTGCCGCCGCCGTTCGAGGGGGTGGCGAAGAGGTACTTGTCGCTGTCGGGGCCGAGCCCGAACAGCCACTGGAAGTTGTCGCCGCCCTTCCACTTGACGTACGTGGAGACGGTGACGCTGTTCACGTCCTTGAGCACTCCGCCCGGGATCTTCACGTACGGCGAGTCGGAGGTGCTGGAGCCGCCGGACATCCTGAACGAGCCGCCCTCGACGCCGGTCCCGAAGGCGGGCGTGCGGACGTAGGTGCCGTGGTATCCGTGGCCGCTGGAGTCACGGACGATGTTGCCGCCGCTCTCGTCGAAGCCGTAGTGCAGGAGCAGGTCGGCGGGGACGTCCGGGCCCTCGGCGGAGACCGTGACCGTGGCGTGGGCGTCGATCGCCGCGTCGCCCGGCAGATCGCCCTTCACGGTGAAGGAGCCGGCCTGCGCGTACTGCGACGCCGCCACGTTCTCCCAGGTGACGGTGACGGGCCGCTCGGCGCCGTCGGCGTACTCGGCGATCACGGTGGCCGGCAGCACCGGGGCCTCGCCGATCCGCGTCTTCACCGACACGTCCTCGACGCCCGTGACGATCTGGTCCGGCTGGTAGGCGCGCAGCAGCCGGTCGTACTCGGCCTGCGTCACCGGCAGGACGGTTCCGTGGCGCGGCTTCGACGGCAGGTCGTAGCCGGTGGACGGGGTCCAGACGCCGGAGGCGAGGTCCTTCGTCTCGAACGGGATGTAGCCGCGGCCGCCGAACTCGTCGAGGAAGGCGTACCACTTGTCCTCGGTGTTCGACTTGAAGACCAGCGGCCCCTCGGCCGCGTTCATCGCGCCCTTGCCGATGCCCTCGGCGACCGGGTCCCAGGAGCGGTTCAGCAGCGAGTCGCTCTTCTCCTCGAAGATGAACTTGCTGTTGGGGGTGGAGGAGGTGTTGTTGCGCTCGTCCTTCGACAGACGGAAGTAGGTGCCGCCGTGCTGGATCACCGTGGAGTCGATGACCGAGTAGCCGCGGTCGATCCAGACCTTGGGCTCGCTGAAGGTGTAGAAGTCGCGGGTGGTGGCGTACATCATCCGGTTGTAGGTGTCACCGGAGTGCGCGGGGTTGTCGTACAGCTTCGACGCCCAGAACACCACGTACTGACCGAGCTGGGAGTCGTAGTACGCCTCCGGGGCCCAGGTGTTGCCGGCGCTGTCCGGGGAGACCTTCACCAGACGCTGGTCCGTCCAGTGGACGAGGTCGGTGGACTCCCACACCATGATGGACTTGCTGCCGCTGCGCTGCGAGCGGTCCCAGTCGCCGTTGCCGTAGATCCTGAGGTCGGTGGCTATCTGGTAGAACTTGTCGCCCTCGGGGGAGCGGATGATGAACGGGTCGCGCAGGCCCTTCTCGCCGAGCGTGGAGGTCAGGACCGGCTTGCCGTCGTTCAGCTCCCGCCACTTCAGCGGGTCGTCGCCCTTGCTCAGCGCGGCGTAGAGCTGCTCGCCGTCCGAGGTGCCCTCACCGGTGAAGTAGCTGAACATGTAGCCCTTGAGGGCTTCCTTCGCGGGGAGTTCGGGGACCTTCGCGGTGAACGTGCGGGTCGTCCTCGCGTCGCCCTTGGCGACGGTCGCTGTCAGGTCGGCCGTGGTGGCGCCGGCGCCGTGCGCGGGACGGTGGACCACGCCGTCGGAGGAGACGACGTCCTCCTTCGCGGAGGACCACGTCACGGTGGTGCCGTACGCGCCCGTCGCGGGAAGGGTGAGGTTGCCGCGGGCGTCGTCGAGGTTGTGGACCGCGAGGGCCGCGGCGGCCTGCGCGGTGGCGGCCTTGTCGTCGAGGTCCGGCACGACCGTGACGTCGAAGGACCGGGTGGCGGATACGGAGCCCTTCTTCAGGGTCGCGGTGAGGGTGGCGCGGCCCTCGGGTTCGCCCGAGGCGGGCCGGGTCACCTTGCCCGTGTCGGACACCACGTCGGTGTGGTCGCTGGACCAGGTGATGAGGGAGCCGCCGGCCGGGCCGGTCTTCGGCAGGGTCAGGTCGGCGGTGACGGCGCTCGTGTCGCCGAGGTCCAGGGCCGCCTTGTCGTCGGCGACGCCCTGCGTGGCCACGGGGAGCGCGAGCCGCTCGACCTCGCCGGCGTCCAGCGCCCGGTCGTACACGCGGAAGTCGCGCATGCTGCCCTTGAAGAGGCGGTCGCCCGAGTAGACGGACTTGCCGAGGGCGTTGGCCGTGGTCGTGCCCGAGCCGATGGCGCCGGGGGTGATGGTCACCGACGTGTTGCGGGCGACCTCCACGCCGTCCTCGTACAGCACGCCCGTGGTGCCGGACTGGGTGTACGCGAGGTGCTTCCACACCGCGCGGGTCAGATTGTGCGAGTCGGCGGGCTTGGTGGTCTGTTCCGTCGACCAGTTGCCGGTCGCGATCGAGGTGCGCAACGAGTTGCCGGTGGCGAAGAGGTAGCCGTTGCCGTTGCTTCCGCTGGAGTTGCCGAAGCCGTAGAGGAAGTAGGGCGTGGACTGCTCCGCGTCGACCTTCACGTCCATCGCGACGCTGATCGACGTCAGGCCCTTCATCACGTCGTTCGGCACCTTGACGTAGGTGTCCGAGCCGTTGAAGGCGAGCCCCTGGCCGGAGGACGACCAGTCGGCGGCGCCGTTGACCGTGCCGTCCAGGCCGTGGCCGGACGCGTCGGGGACCGTCGTGCCGGAGGCGCCGTCGAGCTTGTACCAGAGGGCCAGACCGTCGGTGACGTCGGCGGCCTCCGTGGCCCGCGCGGGAATCGCCGTCCCGGCCAGGCCCACGAGCAGGGACATGGCGGTCAGTGCGGCCAGTCGGCCCGCCCCCTGTCGCGTGCGGCCGCGGAGTCGATGTCTGTGCGCCATGGGGGACCGCCGTTTCAACCGTGTGACGTGATGTTGCAGGAGTGTCAAACGGTGTGCATGGCCGCGTCAAGACATCTCGAACAATGTCCGACAGGCCGAACATGCGGAGGGTGAGGGCGGCGGACCCTGTTCACGGCCGGGCCCGACGAGCCCGACCGTCTGATCAGGCGAAGCGGGTCGGGCCCGGGTCCGTGCGGGGAACGAGCCGTGAGCAGGGCCAGACAGGCGTGCGGGTCCCGCTCGGCGGCGATCTGGGCGAACGTCTCCGTCGGCCGCGTCCGCAGAGCTGTCCGGTAGACCTCGGCCGCGTCCAGCGCGTACGCCTGCGCCCACCTCTCCCAGACCCCGCGCTGGTTGCTCACCGCGTCGATCAACGTTCCATCGACGTCGAACAGGACGTACCTCGTGCGGCCCGGCCGCGTCGGTTCACTGGAGCTCCCCCGATCATGCCAAGCCGCGCCCGCAGCGACCCGAGCGGGCGTCAGCCGCGGCCGGGGACGGTCCGATCGAGCGAGACATTGCGGTGAGTGGCCCGACTCACATGGCCAACCCGGTCACCCACCGCCACGATGGGTCCCGTCACCGGCAGGCTGAAGGGGTCCACGATGTTCCGCAAGGTGCTGGTCGCCAACCGTGGTGAGATCGCGATCCGTGCGTTTCGCGCCGGCTATGAGCTGGGCGCGCGCACGGTCGCCGTCTTCCCGCACGAGGACCGCAATTCGCTGCACCGGCTCAAAGCCGACGAGGCGTACGAGATCGGCGAACCGGGGCACCCCGTGCGCGCCTACCTCTCCGTGGAGGAGATCGTCGGCGCCGCGCGACGGGCGGGCGCCGACGCCGTCTACCCGGGCTACGGATTCCTCTCCGAGAACCCCGACCTCGCCCGCGCCTGCGAAGAGGCCGGCATCACCTTCGTGGGCCCCGACGCCCGCATCCTCGAACTCACCGGCAACAAGGCCAGCGCGGTGGCCGCGGCCCGCGCGGCCGGCGTGCCCGTCCTCGGCTCGTCCGCGCCCTCCAACGACGTCGACGAACTGGTCCGGGCCGCCGAGGGGATCGGCTTCCCGGTGTTCGTGAAGGCGGTCGCGGGCGGCGGCGGGCGCGGCATGCGCCGCGTAGAGGACCCTGCCGTGCTGCGCGAGTCCATCGAGGCGGCCTCCCGCGAGGCGGCGTCCGCGTTCGGCGACGCCACCGTCTTCCTGGAGAAGGCCGTCGTCGACCCCCGCCACATCGAGGTGCAGATCCTCGCCGACGGCGAGGGCAACGTCATCCACCTCTTCGAGCGGGACTGCTCGCTGCAGCGCCGCCACCAGAAGGTCATCGAGCTGGCCCCCGCGCCCAACCTGGACCCGGAGCTGCGCGAGCGGATCTGCGCCGACGCGGTCCGGTTCGCCCGGCAGATCGGCTACCGCAACGCCGGCACCGTCGAGTTCCTCCTCGACCCCGCGGGCAACCACGTCTTCATCGAGATGAACCCGCGCATCCAGGTCGAGCACACGGTGACCGAGGAGGTCACCGACGTCGACCTGGTCCAGGCGCAGCTGCGCATCGCCTCCGGCGAGACCCTCGCCGACCTCGGCCTTTCGCAGGAGACGGTCCGACTCCACGGCGCGGCCCTGCAGTGCCGCATCACCACCGAGGACCCCGCCAACGGGTTCCGCCCCGACACCGGCCGCATCAGCGCCTACCGCTCCCCGGGCGGCTCCGGCATCCGCCTCGACGGCGGCACCACCCACGCGGGCACCGAGATCAGCGCCCACTTCGATTCCATGCTGGTCAAGCTCACCTGTCGGGGCCGCGACTTCCCCACCGCGATCGGACGCGCCCGGCGCGCCGTGGCCGAGTTCCGCATCCGCGGTGTGGCCACCAACATCCCGTTCCTGCAGGCCGTCCTCGACGACGCCGACTTCCAGGCCGGACGCGTCACCACGTCGTTCATCGAGCAGCGGCCCCACCTGCTGACCTCGCGCTCGTCGGCCGACCGCGGCACCAAGCTGCTCACCTACCTCGCCGACGTCACGGTGAACAAGCCGCACGGCGAGCGGCCCGAACTGATCGACCCGACCGCCAAGCTGCCCGCGACGCCCGAGGGCGAGCCGCCCGCGGGCTCCCGCCAGCGCCTGGTCCACCTCGGACCCGAGGGCTTCGCCCGCTGGCTGCGCGAGTCACCGACCATCGGCGTCACCGACACCACCTTCCGCGACGCCCACCAGTCCCTGCTCGCCACCCGTGTGCGCACCAAGGACCTGCTCGCCTCGGCCCCGCTGGTCGCCCGCACCCTGCCCCAGCTGCTGTCCCTGGAGTGCTGGGGCGGCGCCACCTACGACGTCGCTCTGCGCTTCCTCGCCGAGGACCCGTGGGAGAGGCTGGCCGCCCTGCGCGAGGCCGTCCCCAACATCTGCCTGCAGATGCTGCTGCGCGGCCGCAACACCGTCGGCTACACGCCGTACCCGACCGAGGTGACCGACGCGTTCGTGCAGGAGGCCGCCGCCACCGGCATCGACGTCTTCCGCATCTTCGACGCCCTCAACGACGTCGGCCAGATGCGGCCCGCCATCGACGCGGTGCGCGAGACGGGCACGGCGATCGCCGAGGTCGCCCTGTGCTACACCTCGGACCTGTCCGACCCGAACGAGCGCCTCTACACCCTCGACTACTACCTGCGGCTCGCCGAGCAGATCGTCGAGGCCGGCGCGCACGTCCTGGCCGTCAAGGACATGGCCGGTCTGCTGCGCGCCCCGGCCGCGGCCAAGCTCGTCTCCGCGCTGCGCCGCGAGTTCGACCTGCCGGTCCACCTGCACACCCACGACACCGCGGGCGGCCAGCTCGCCACCTACCTCGCCGCGATCCAGGCCGGTGCGGACGCCGTCGACGGCGCCGTGGCCTCCATGGCGGGGACGACCTCGCAGCCCTCGCTGTCGGCGATCGTCGCCGCGACCGACCACTCCGAGCGGCCCACCGGCCTCGACCTCCAGGCCGTCGGCGACCTGGAGCCGTACTGGGAGGGCGTCCGCAGGATCTACGCCCCCTTCGAGGCGGGCCTCGCCTCCCCGACCGGACGCGTCTACCACCACGAGATCCCGGGCGGCCAGCTGTCCAACCTGCGCACCCAGGCCGTCGCGCTCGGCCTCGGCGACCGCTTCGAGGACATCGAGGCGATGTACGCGGCCGCCGACCGCATCCTCGGCCACCTCGTCAAGGTCACCCCGTCCTCCAAGGTGGTCGGCGACCTCGCCCTGCACCTGGTCGGCGCCGGAGTGGACCCGAAGGAGTTCGAGGCGACGCCCGACCGGTACGACATCCCCGACTCCGTCATCGGCTTCCTGCGCGGCGAACTCGGCACCCCGCCCGGCGGCTGGCCGGAGCCGTTCCGCAGCAAGGCGCTGCAGGGCCGCGCCGACGCCAAGCCCGTGCAGGAACTGAGCGCCGAGGACCGCGAGGGCCTGGAGAAGACCCCCCGCGCCACCCTGAACCGGCTGCTCTTCCCCGGCCCCACGCGCGACTTCGAGTCCCACCGGCAGGCCTACGGCGACACCAGCGTGCTCGACAGCAAGGACTTCTTCTACGGTCTGCGCCCCGGCACGGAGTACGCCGTCGACCTGGAGCCGGGCGTACGGCTCCTGATCGAGCTGCAGGCCATCGGCGAGGCCGACGAGCGCGGCATGCGCACCGTCATGTCGTCCCTCAACGGCCAGCTGCGGCCCATCCAGGTCCGCGACAAGGCGGCGGCGTCCGACGTGCCGGTCACCGAGAAGGCCGACCGCGGCAACGCCGGGCATGTCGCCGCGCCGTTCGCGGGCGTGGTCACCCTGGCCGTCGCCGAGGGCGACGAGGTGGAGGTCGGCGCGACCGTCGCCACCATCGAGGCGATGAAGATGGAGGCCACGATCACCGCGCCGAAGGCCGGCCGGGTCGGCAGGCTCGCCATCAACCGCATCCAGCAGGTGGAGGGCGGCGACCTGCTCGTCGTCGTGGACTGACCCGGACACCCGGGCCGCACGCCGCCGGCGGTCCTCCGCCGGCGGCGACGCACCGCGTGAAGTGCGGTCAGCCCTGCGGCAAGGACAGGGCCGGCCCGGCGTCACGGTGGCTCTCCGGTGAGCGGACGGCGGTCGCAACCGCGCGCCCCGGCCCGTGCGCCGTGCTGTGCGCTCGCCTCCGACCGGTCGCCCCGCACGGGCCGTTGCCCGCAGGGGCAGCAGGTGTGCCCTTCCGTCCGGTGACGTGCGGCGGATCGGCGACTACCGTCCGCTCGTGAACAACCGCACCTCTGCGCAGCGGCCGATGACGCCTCGTCAGGACCCTGCCGCGTGAACGACGAGCAGCCCGTCGAGACGTCCGCGCGGCAGTCCGTCGAGTCCTCCCCGCAGGCCCCGGGCGCCGTGAGACCGCCCGTGACGAAGCCCCGCCGACGCGGGCCGGGACTCTTCACCGTCGTGGTCCTGCCCGCACTGCTCACCCTGTCCGCCGTGGCCGGCCTGCTCGCCCTGACGGGTGGACTGCCCGGCGACGAGGACCCAGGGGCCGGCGCCCAGGACGACGCCGTGGGCGGCGTCAACGCCACCTACGGCCCCTGGCTGCGCAGGTCCGCCGAGGCCTGCTCCGTCGTCACCCCGTCCGTCCTGGCCGCCCAGATCGATCAGCTCACCGGCTTCAGCGACGAGAGCACCGCCTCCGGCGAACAGGGCATCGCCGCCTTCACGGCCGCCGGCTGGCGGGCCTGGGGCAAGGACGACGACGGCGACGGGCACGCCTCGCCGCACGACCCCACCGACGCGATCATGGCGCTCGGCCGCCAGGACTGCGCGCTGGCGGGGAAGATCACCGAGCTGAGGACGGACGGCACGGTCAACGGCGACCTGGTGGACCTCACCCTCGCCGCCTACGCGGTCGGCACGGACGCCGTGGCCCGCGCGGGCAAGGTCCCCGCCGCCGCCAAGACGTACCTGGGCGAGGTCCGGTCCCGGCTCGCGACCTACGCCGACTTCGACCGGGAGGACCCCGGCGGCGGCGCCGCCCCGGCGAACGCGATCCTCGCGGCGCCCACCACGACCCTCACCGTCACCTCGCCCTACGGCTCCCGCAAGCACCCCCTCACCGGCGTCACCAAGCTGCACACCGGGATGGACTTCGGCGCGCCCCAGGGCGCCCAGGTGTCCGCGGCCCGCGACGGCCGGGTGGTGTTCGCGGCCCTGACCAAGGCGTACGGCAACCGCGTCGTCGTCGACCACGGTCTCATCGACGGCAAGCGCCTGGAGACGACGTACAGTCACCTCTCCCTCCTGGAGGTCACCGCCGGGCAGGCGGTGCGCACCGGCGCCCCGATCGGGCGGGTCGGCTCCACCGGCCTGTCCACCGGCCCCCATCTGCACTTCGAAGTGATCTACGACGGCTACTACACCGACCCGCAGCCCTGGCTCGCGCCGAACGCCTGAACCGCGCCGGGCGGCACCGGCCGCACCGCGACGGCCCATGGCGCGCAGTGCGGCCATGAGCCCTGTATGCGCCCCCGAGCGCCTGGGCAGAATCCGTTCTGCCATGGACCACTCGGACCGGCGCGCACCCCGCCGTCCACCGAACTCCCAGGGAAGGCAGGTCGGTTGTCGTGCGGTTGCGTCTTCCCTCCTCGGTGTCCGAAGCACAGCGCTGTCTGGCCGAGGGAGCGGTGCCGATAGGCGGCGCCACCCTGGTGTGGGCCGGCTGGCAGCGGGACGGCTTCCCCGAGCAGGCCGTGTCACTGCGCGACCTGCCCGAGGCCAACACCGTCGGCCCCGACGAGCTGGGCGGGGCCGTGCCGCTGCACCGCGTCGACGCGACCGTGCCCGAGGTCCTGCACCGGGCGGCCTCGGGCGTGGGCACGGGCGCGGTGCGCCGGGCGGCCACGGTCGGCGGCAACCTCGTCGGCAGCACCCTGCGCTGTCTGCTCCCGGCCGCCCTCGTGCTCGACGCCCGCCCCACCGTCCTGACGGCCGACGGCGTGTACGAGACCGACCTGGCCGAGCTGCTGGCGAAGCGCCATGTCCTGCTCGCCCTGCGCTGGCGCACGCCGCTGGCCAGCGGATACCGCAAACTGGAGGGGGAGGCGGGAGGCCCGCCGCCGCTCGTCGTCGCCGCGGCGGCGCACGCGGACGGCGCCGCCCGCGGCACCCTGCGGGTGGCCGTGCGCGACGGCTACGAGGTGTTCAGCGAAAGCGCCCCGTACCACGCCGACGCCGACCCCGAAGAGGTCATGCGGGCCCTGACGGGCGCCGGGCCGGCCGCCCTGCCCGCCCCGGCGCGGGACGCGCTGCGCCGCGAGGTCGCCGACGTGCTGTCCCGCGCCGCCGCCTGAGTCCCGTCCACGGGAGGTGCCCGGGCGTCACGTCCGGACCACGGGCGCGGCGTGGACCAGGAGCGGGCGACCGGACGACGACCGCTGTCCCTCGCACCTCCGGCGCGCGTCCCGTCCACCCGGCCGAGACGGGCACGCCGTGGCGCGCGGAGCCGGACGGCGACGAGTCCGTCGTCGTGGTGGAGGCGGCGGACCGAGCCCCCGCCGACTGGCGTTGTCAGTGCCTGTTGGTAGAACTGCGGACACATCAGGGACCGCACACTTCTCCTCCCGGGAGCAGCCGCATGACCATCGGCCACCACCTCGACGCGCTGCACGGGCTGCCCGCGTACACGTTTCCCGGCGCCGGGCACAAGCCCCGGCCGGTCGAACCGGACGCCGTGGCCTGGCGGGTCACCGGCAGCGTCTACGACAGGGGCGAGAACTGGACGGACGCGTTCGCCCGCTTCTGCGCCGCCGTCGACACGACCCGCGTGCGGTCCCTGATCGTCGGCGCCTGGGAGGAGGCCTACGACACGGATTCCTCCGCCGTCATCGAGGCGCTGACGGCCGCCCGGGACCGCTTCCCCGCCCTGCGGGCCCTGTTCGTGGGGGACATGGCGGCCGAGGAGTGCGAGATCTCCTGGATCAACCAGACGGACGTCACGCCCCTCCTGGCCGCGTATCCCCGGCTGGAGGAGCTGGGCGTGCGCGGCGGATCGGGGCTGCGGTTCCCCGCCCTGAGCCACGGCGCGCTGCGCAGCCTCGTGATCGAGACCGGTGGGCTGCCCGCCGAGGTGGTGCGCGGGGTCGGCGGCAGCGACCTGCCCGCGCTCGTCCATCTCGACCTGTGGCTCGGCACCCCCGAATACGGCGGCGACAGCGCGCCCGCGGATCTGGAGCCGATCCTGTCCGGCGCCCGGCTGCCGAACCTGCGCCGTCTGGCCCTGCGCAACAGCGAGATGCAGGACGCCGTGGCCGCCGCGGTGGCGTCCGCGCCCGTGGTGGCCCGGCTGGAGGTGCTGGACCTCTCCCTGGGCGTCCTGACCGACGAGGGCGCGGCGGCTCTGCTCGACGGGCAGCCGCTCACCCACCTCGGGAAGCTCGACCTGCACCACCACTACCTGAGCGAGCCCCTCGTGGAACGCGTCCGGCGGACGCTGGAGCCCGCCGGGGTCGAGGTCGACCTCGACCGCGGCCACGCCGAGGAGGACGCCGAGGACGACGGCACCGTGTGGCGGTATGTCGCCGTCGGCGAGTGACGCGGGGCCGCGGTTCGCGGTGGTCGGCAACCCCGGGAACCGCCGGGTCGGCCTCTTCGCGGACGCGGTGCGCGCGGCGGGCCTGCCCGCCCCGAGACTCGTCCCCTGGACGGACGTGCTCCGGCGCGGCGGAGCCGACTTCGCCGCCGACGAGACCGTCCGGATCGACTCACCCGGCGAGAACCGCGAGGCCGACCGGATACTGCGCGGCGGCCAGGACCCCACCCGGGTCGAGGGCTCGGCGCGCTGGTACGCCCGCTTCACCGAGGCGGTGCGCGGGCTGCGCGGCGGCCTGCGCCTCGACGACCCGGACGACCTGGCCGTGCTGTTCGACAAGCGGCTCTGTCACGCCGTCCTCGACGCGGCGGGCGTCCCGGTGCCCGCCTCACCCACCTCGGGCCACCGGGGCGTCGCGGTGGGCGGCTGGGACGACGTGCGCGCGGCGATGCGTGAGCACGGGATGCCCCGGCTGTTCGTGAAGCCCGCGCACGGATCCTCCGCGTCGGGCGTCCTGGCCGTCGAGTCGGGCGGCGGCGGCCGCATCAGGGCGACGACCTCCGTCGAACGGGCCGCCGACGGCGGCCTGTACAACTCGCTCAAGGTGCGCCGCTACGAACGTGAACAGGACATCGCGGCCATCGTCGACGCACTCGCCCCGGACGGACTGCACCTCGAACGCTGGCTGCCGAAGGCGTCCCAGGGAGGCCGGGCGGCCGACCTCAGGGTCGTGGTGGTGGCGGGCCGTGCCACCCACGCGGTGGTCCGCACCAGCCGCTCGCCCCTGACGAACCTTCATCTCGGCGGCCGGCGGGGAGATCTGGAGGCCGCACGGCAGGCCGTCGAGGCGGCGGGCGCCCGCTGGGCCGACGCGCTGGGCGTCTGCGAACGGGCCGCGGCCTGCTTCCCGCGCACGCTGTGCGTCGGCGTCGACCTGCTCCCGGCCGTCGACTGGCGCGGGACCGCGGTCGGCGAGGTCAACGCCTTCGGCGACCTGCTGCCCGGACTCACCGGAATGCCGGGCAGCGGCGCCGAAGGGCTCGACACGTACGCGACGCAAGTGGCGTCCGTCCTGCGCGACTTCGCACCACAGAGAACAGGAACCCCGCATGGCTGAGCCGGACACGGACGAGCCGGACACGGACGAGCCGGAGATGCGTCAGCCGGAGATGGGTCAGCCGGAGATGCGTCAGCCGGACATGAACGAGGTCGTCGGCAGCCACGACCTGCTCCTCGTCACGCTCGACACCCTGCGCCACGACGTCGCCGTCGAGCTGGCCGACGCCGGGCGCATCCCGAACCTGGCCCGGCATCTCCCCGGCGGCCGCTGGGAGAAGCGGCACGCCCCGGGAAGCTTCACCTACGCTTCCCACCAGGCCATCTTCGCGGGGTTCCTGCCGACCCCGGCCGCCCCCGGACCTCACCCGCGGCTGTTCGCGGCGAGCTTCGCGGGCAGCGAGACCACCGCGCACGACACCTACGTCTACGAGACGCCCGACCTCGTCTCGGGACTGGCCCGGGACGGCTACCACACCGTGTGCATCGGGGGAGTGGGCTTCTTCAACCGGCAGGGCCCGTTGGGCTCGGTGCTGCCCGGCCTGTTCCACGAGTCCCACTGGGAACAGGAGTTCGGCGTCACCTCGCCGCACTCCTTCGAGCGCCAGATCGACCGCGCCGAGGACGTCGTGCGGCGACTCCCGGCCGACCGGCGGCTGTTCCTCTTCGTCAACGTGTCCGCCCTGCACCAGCCGAACTGGTTCCACCTGCCCGGCGCGACCCGTGAGGCGGGCGACAGCCGCGCTTCGCACGCCGCCGCGCTGGAGTACGTGGACCGGCACATCGGGCGGCTGTTCGCCGCCGCCGGCAGCCGGCGCCGCTGCTTCGCGATCGTCTGCTCCGACCACGGCACCGCGTACGGCGACGACGGCTACACCGGCCACCGCCTCGGCCACGAGTCCGTGTGGACCGTCCCGTACGCCCACTTCTTCCTCGACCACGCACCCCTCGACCAGGAGCCTCTCGACGGGGCGCCTCTCGACCACGCACCCCGCCCGACGGAGGCCGCCCGATGACCACCGCCGAGCCGGTCGGCGGCGAAAGCCCCTACCGGCACTACGTGTACGCCTACCCGCACAAGACCGCCTACCGCCCGCTGTCCGAACGCCCGCTCCTGCGCGAACTCTGGGCGGCGGAGCCCAAGGACGCGCTCTCCCTCTACGTGCACATACCGTTCTGCGAGGTCCGCTGCGGCTTCTGCAACCTCTTCACCCGCATCGGCGCGCCCGACGGCCTGACGGGCGCCTACCTGGACGCGCTGGAGCGGCAGGCGACCGCCGTGCGGGAGGCGCTGGGGGACACGGACCGGGTCCGGTTCGCCACGGCGGCGTTCGGCGGCGGCACGCCCACTTTCCTGACCGCCGGCGAGCTGGAGCGGCTCTGCGACATCGCCGAGCACCGCATGGGCGCCGACCTGCGCGCCGTCCCGCTGTCGGTCGAGGCCTCGCCCGCCACGGCCACCGCCGACCGCCTCGCCGTCCTGGCCGACCGGGGCGCCACCCGTCTCAGCCTCGGCGTGCAGAGCTTCGTCGGCTCCGAGGCGCGCGCCGCCGTCCGCCCGCAGCGCCGCGCCGACGTCGAGGCGGCCCTCGGCCGTGTCAGGGACGCCCGCATCCCGGTCCTCAACATCGACCTGATCTACGGCATCGAGGGCCAGCACGAGGACAGCTGGCTGCACTCCCTGGAGGCCGCCCTGGCCTGGCGGCCCGAGGAGCTCTACCTGTACCCGCTCTACGTCCGCCCCCTCACCGGCCTCGACCGACGCGGGTCCGGACGAAGCGGGCCCGGCCGGCAGGCCTGCGCCGCCACGGACCCCGCCTGGGACGAGCAGCGACTGCGCCTGTACCGAGCGGGCCGCGACCACCTCCTCGCCCACGGCTACACGCAGCAGTCGATGCGCATGTTCCGGCGCGCCGACGCCCCGGCACAGGGCGCCGACGACTACGCCTGCCAGACCGACGGCATGATCGGCCTCGGCTGCGGCGCCCGGTCCTACACGTCGGCCCTGCACTACTCCTTCGACTACGCCGTCGGCATGCACCGCATCCGGGGCATCGTCGACGACTACGTCGCCGGCGGCGCGGCCGACTTCGCCCGCGCCCAGGTCGGCTTCCGCATGGATCCGCGCGAGGCGCGTCGACGCCACCTCCTGCAGTCCCTGCTGCAGGCCGAGGGACTGCGCCTGGACGACTACCGGGCCCGCTTCGGCGCCGCGCCCGCCGACGACTTCGGCGCCGAACTCGGGCGGCTCGCCGATCGCGGGTGGCTCACCGACGCCGATCCGACGACCCTGCGGCTCACCCCCGAAGGGCTCGCCCACTCCGACGCCGTCGGCCCCGACCTGTTCTCCCCGGCCGTGCGGGCCGCCATGGCCCGCTACGAGCGCAAGTGAGGCGGCCGCCGTGGACCTGACCCTCCTCTACCGCGGTCCCCTCGCCTCCTGCGACTACGACTGCCCCTACTGCCCGTTCGCCAAGCGACGCGACTCGACCGCCCGGCTGCGCGCCGACCGGGCCGCGCTCGAACGGTTCGCCGCCTGGGCCGCGGACCGGACCGGCGACCGGCTCTCCCTCCTCTTCACCCCCTGGGGCGAGGCCCTCGTCCGCTCCTGGTACCGGCGCACCCTGGCCGACCTCTCCCGCCTCCCGCACATCCGCCGGGTCGCCGTGCAGACCAACCTCAGCTGCCGCACCGACTGGCTCGCCGGGGCCGATCCCGGCACCCTGGCCCTGTGGTGCACCTACCACCCGGGCCAGACGCCGTACGACCGCTTCCTCGCCAAGTGCCGGGACCTGACGGAGCGGGGCATCCGCTTCAGCGTCGGCGTCGTCGGCCTGCCCGAGCACCTGGAAGCGGCCCGCCGTCTGCGCGCGGAGCTGCCCGCGCACGTCTACCTGTGGATCAACGCCGCCGAGGGCCATGTCTACGACGACGCCGAGGCCGACCGGTGGACCGCCCTGGACCCGCTGTTCCCCTACAGCCGCCACCCGCACGCCAGCGCCGGGCTGCCCTGCCGCACCGGCGACTCCGTGATCTCGGTCGACGGGGACGGCACGGTACGCCGCTGTCACTTCGTCCGCGCCGAGCTCGGCAACCTCTACGACGGCTCCTACCGCGCCGCTCTGCGCCCCCGGGCCTGTCCGCTCGCCGTCTGCGACTGCCACATCGGCTACGTGCATCTGGAGACGCTCCCGCTGTACGACGTCTTCGCGGGCGGCGTCCTGGAACGCGTCCCGGCCGTACCGCCCCCGGCCGTACCGCCCCCGGCCGGTTCCGTACTGCCTCTCGCCGGTTGCGCACCGCCCTCGGCCGGGTCCGCACAGCACTCCGCCCGCATCGCGACGTTCACGACACGGGCGGAGACGGCGACACCGGCGCGGCCGGCACGTCGGCAGGGCGCTACGGGGTCACGTCCGTGACCCTCCAGCGCTGGTTGGAGCCGGAGTTGGCCTGCCAGGTGGTCACGGCCGCGCCCTCGTTCGTCGCCTGGCCGCCGACCTCGAGGAGACGGCCGGTCGCCGCGTTGACCAGGGTCCACGTGCCGTCACCGGTGGTCGACATGATCCACTCCGTGGCGGGGTCACGCTTGCCGGTGTCGGGCTCGACCACCGGCACGTCGTCGCGGACGGCGAGGCGCTTGCCCTCGGCCGGGTTGGCGAAGACGTAGCGCTGGCGGGCGCCCTTGTCGCCGTGCCGGGCGTCCAGCTGCCACTGCTGAGCCGTGGAGCCGTCGGCCGAGCCGATGACCAGGTTCGTGCCGTTCGCGGCCACGGTCACCGCCTTGCCGCTCTGCACGCCGGTCAGCGTGTAGGAGCGACCCTTGCTGAACAGGCCGGCGTTCTTCGCGACGCCGGAGACGCCCCTGACGGCGAAGGACGTCACCGACTGCGCGGGGACGGTGTAGGTGGCCTTGCCGTCCACCACCCTGACCGGAGCCTGCTGCTTGAGCTTGCCGTCGGCGCTGGTCACGGTCGGCGTGACGGTCGCGTTGCCCTTGACGCTGCGGAACTTGGACAGGTCGATGGTGACCGTGCGCGCCGCGGTGGTGGAGTTGACGTGGACGAGCGAGACGCCCTTGCCGTCCTTGGTCACGGCGGCGGCGCTGGAGGTGTCGTCCACCTTGATCAGTTTGTCGCCGGGCTTGATGAAGTGGGTGAAGTTGCGCGCCGTGTCGAACTTGGTGTTCGTGTGGATCGGGCACGACTCGAGGGTGTCCGCGGCGGTGCAGTCGAAGGGGAGCTGGATGGAGCCCCAGTTGCCGCCCTTGGCGGACTCGCCGCCCGGCTTCATGTTGTCGTAGTCCTCGACGGGCTGCCAGAACACCCAGGCCGTGGGCTCCAGTTCGCGCAGGTCGTTGACCATCTGCTGGGCCAGCCCGAGCCCCGGACGCATGTCGGTGAAGCTCTGTCCGTCGCCCCAGTCGCCCTCGACCTCGCTCATCCACAGCGGCTTGTCGGCCGCCTTGGCGAGGTCGCGCACGGTGGTGCGCTGCCCGGTGCCGTAGGTGTGGACGTTCATCTGGTCCACGAGGTCCTTGGAGCCTTGCGCGTAGGAGTTCCAGTTGGTGGCGAAGATGGACGGGTTGGTCTCGTCCATGGCCGATATCCCGGCCTTGACCTTGGCCTTCTTCAGCGCGGGCGCCAGTGCGGCGAGCACCTTCTGCTGCAGCTCGGGGCCGATGTGTGCGCCCTCCTGGCGGCCGCCGACGGGCCGGCCGTTCGCGTCGAGCCGGGTGCCCCAGTAGCCGGTGTTGGGCTCGTTGAAGGGGTCGATCGTGTCGACCTTGATGCCCTCGGCCTTCTCCAGCCGCTTCGTCGCACCCGCCAGATAGGCGGCGAAGTCGTCGACCGAGTCGGTCTTGAGCTGGTCGGTGTTGGCGTTGAACCCGCCGGACACGTATCCGCTCTGCGTCATGAACCACGGCGGGGAGTTGCTGAACGTCTCCCAGTGGGTGATGTCCTTCTTGATGCGGTCCACCCACCAGCGCTGGGTGGCGTCGGCGTCGGGGTTCCAGTCGGCCGGGTCGTCCGCGCTCCACCAGTCGGTGTCCGCGCGGGTGGTGCCCGCGGGCGCCTTCCACCAGCCCTGCACGGCGCCGCCGGGCCGCAGGTAGTCCTGGACGTCGGGAGCGTTGCCGCCGCCGATGTTGTAGCGGGCGATGTTCAGCGCCAGGCCGTCGTCGCCGAAGAGCAGCTTGGCGAGCTTCTCGCGGATCGCGGGGGGGTAGTCGCCGGTGGCGTTGGCGAACCACACCAGGCTGGTGCCCCAGCCCTCGAACTTCTGCTGCTGGTACGAGGGGTCCGGCGTGACGGTGACGGCGGCCTCGGCGTGCGCCTGCACGGGCACGCCGATCAGCGCGGCCCCGGTGGCCAGTGCGGTCAGTGCGGCGGCCCCGAAGGTCCGTCTGCTGCGGGTACGGCGTGCCATGTGAGCTCCCAACTGCGGTGCGGTCGCTGTGGTGGGCCCCCTCCCGTCGCGCGGACGGGAGGGGATGGCCCCCGGCAGGGGTGCGTGCCGTGCCGGGGAGTCGTGGGGATGCGAGGGCGGCGTCAGTCGGCGGGCCGACGCAGCACGGCGACCTCCCTCGGCCCGAGGACGAGGACGTCCCGCGCGCCGCGGGCGCCGAGCAGCACCTCGCCGTCCAGGCCGGGCACCTGCACCGTGTCGTCGGTCCGGTTGACCAGGAACAGGAACCGTCCCCCGGGGCCGCGCCGTACGGTCAGCTCGACCGATCCGCGGGCGTGCGCGGGGAGTTCGCTGCCCACGCCGGCCGGGTCCAGCAGCCGCGGCAGCAGCGAGCGCAGCCCGTCGACGCCGAGCCGGGTCGAGACGTAGGAGGCCGAGCCGTCGCCCGTGGCGCGGCGGGTGACCGCGGGGCGTCCGGCGTGCACCCCGCTGCGGTAGTGCGCCAGGACCTCCGTGTCGCCGTCGGCGACGGTGATCCGGTCGGTCCACAGGCTGCCCCGGGTCGAGTCGTCCAGTTCCACGCTCTCCCCGGCGAGCAGCGGGCCGAACTCCTCGATGCGGATGCCGAGCAGTTCGCGCAGCGCGCCGGGGTAACCGCCGAGCCACACATGGTCGTTCTCGTCGACGATCCCGGAGAAGTACGTGGTGACGAGGTGGCCGCCCTGCTCGACGTAGCGCGTGAGGCTCTTGGCCAGTTCGGCGGGCACCATGTGCAGCACGGGCGCGATGAGGACCCGGTGCCGGGACAGGTCGGCGCGGGTGGTCACGAGGTCGGCGCGGACGCCGAGGGCCAGGAGCGCCGAGTACCAGTCGAGCGCCTCCTGCCGGTAGTCGAGCAGGGAGGTGGGGTGGGAGTCCTGCTCGCTCGCCCACCACGACTCCCAGTCGTAGAGGATGCCGACGGCCGCCGCCTCGCGATCCGAACCCGCCACCGGGGCGAGGGCCTTGAGCTGGGCGCCGAGGTCGGCGACCGCGCGGAACAGGTCGCTGTCCGCACCGGCGTGCGGGACCATCGCCGAGTGGTACTTCTCGGCGCCGGCCGCGGACTGCCGCCACTGGAAGAAGCACACCGCGTCCGCGCCGTGCGCCACGTGCAGCAGCGAGTCGCGGGCCAGGTCGCCCGGCCGCTTGGCCACGTTGACGGGCTGCCAGTTGACGGCGCTGGTGGAGTGCTCCATGAGGAACCAGGGCCGGCCGCTCGCGATGCCGCTGACCAGGTTGGCGGAGAAGGACAGCTCGTCGCGGTCCTGCGCCCCGGGGTGCACGTAGTGGTCGTTGGAGACGAAGTCGATCTCGCCCGCCCAGTCGGGGTAGTTCATGCCCTTCGTGCCGCCCATCACCATGAAGTTGGTGGTGACCGGGATGCCGGGCGTGATCTCCCGCAGGATCTCGCGCTCCGCGACGAGGTGGTCCTTCAGCGCGTCGGAGGAGAACCGCTTGAAGTCCAGCTGCTGGGTGGGGTTGGGGTGGGAGGCGGCCAGCCGCGGCGGCAGGATCTGCTCCCAGTCGCTGTAGCGCTGCGACCAGAAGGCCGTGCCCCAGGCGTGGTTGAGGGCGTCGAGCGTGCCGTAGCGGGCGCGCAGCCAGACGCGGAAGGCGCGGGCCGCGTCGTCGGAGTGGTCGTAGACGTTGTGGCAGCCCAGCTCGTTGGAGACGTGCCAGGCGACCAGCGCCGGATGGTCCCGGTAGCGGCCGGCCATCTCGCGGACCAGGCGCAGGGCGTGCTCGCGGAAGACCGGCGAGGTGGGCCGCCAGTGCTGGCGGGCGCCCGGCCAAAGGGTCTCGCCGTTCGCCGTGACCGGCAGGATCTCCGGGTGGGCGGTGGTCAGCCACGGCGGCGGGGAGGCGGTGGCGGTGGCCAGGTCGACGCCGATCCCGCCCGCGTGCAGCAGGTCCATGACCTCGTCGAGCCAGCCGAAGTCCCAGGTGTCCGGGCCCGGCTGGATGCGGGCCCAGGAGAAGATCCCCACGGACACGACGGTGACTCCGGCCTCCTGCATCAGCCGGACGTCCTCCTCCCACACGTCCCGTGGCCACTGCTCGGGGTTGTAGTCGGCGCCGTAGGCCAGACGCGGGGCGGCGTCACCGTCCGCCCCGCGCAGCATGCGGGACTGGAGGGTGGAGATCATGGCGGTCCTTCCGAAGGTGGTGCACGGGGGCGGCGCGGCCCGGGAGCCACGCCGCCCGGCGTTTCACTGCATGGGGATCACTGGGTACCGATCACTGCGTACCGACTGCGTGTCGCTGCCTCGCGACTGCTTCGTGACTACTTCTCGATCGTGAAGCCCTGCTCCTGGCCGTACTTGACCGAGGCGTCCTGCCAGGCCTTGAGACCGTCCGCCAGCTTGGTGCTGGAGACGTAGGCCTTGCCGACCGTGTCGTTGAAGATCGAGTTCGCGTACGGCTGGAACGGGAGGTACGACCAGTCGCTCGCCACGTTCGCGGCGGACTCGGCGAAGATCTTGTTCGCCTCCTGGCCGCCGAAGTAGTCGAACTTCTTGCTCTGGAACGCGGCCGACTCCAGCTCCGCCTTCGTGGCGGGGAAGGCGCCCTCGCCGACCCGGGTGGCGACACCGGCGCCGGAGTTGGCGTACTCGGTGAAGGCGTAGGCGAGTTCCTTGTTCTTGGCCAGCGCCGGGACGGCCAGCGAGCTGCCGCCGTTCTCCGCGCTCGCCTTGTCGCCCTTGGTCCAGGCCGGCATCGCCGCCGCGCGCCACTGGCCCTTGGCGTTCGGCACGCCGGTGGTGAAGTTGGCGGGCATCCACGCGCCGGTGGCCAGGGTGGCGATGGTGCCGTCGCCCAGCCCCTTGTACCAGTCGTCGGTCCAGCCGTTGACCGGGGCGAGCAGCTTCTCGTCGATCAGCTTCTGCCAGACCGTCTCGAACTTCTTGGCGCCCGCGTCGTCGAAGTTGACGCCGACCTTGGTGCCGTCGACCTTGTAGGGGCGCGAACCGGCCTGCCACAGCAGGGACGTGGTGAAGCCCGGGTCGCCGAGGTCGTTGGCGATGTAGGCCTTCGGGTCGGCCTTGTGGAGCTTGCGGGCCGCGTCCAGGTACTCGTCCCAGGTGGTCGGGACGGCGATCTTGTACTTGTCGAAGACCTGCTTGTTGTAGAAGAGCGCCATCGGACCCGAGTCCATCGGCAGGCCGTACACCTTGTCGCCGTCGCTGACCGCGTTCCACGGACCCGGCGTGTACTGGGAGGCGAGCTTGGCTGCGCCGTACGGGGCCAGGTCGGTCAGGCCCTTGGTCAGGGAGTACTGGCCGAGCGCGAAGTACTCGACCTGGGCGACGTCCGGGACGCCCTTGCCGGCCGAGATGGCGTTGGACAGCGCGGTGTAGTGCTTGTCGCCGGAGCGCTCGCTGACCAGGTTGACCTTGACCTTCGGGTACTTCTTCTGGAAGTCGGCGGCCACCGTCTTCAACGTGGGCTCCCAGGCCCAGACCGTGATGTCGCCGCCCTTGTCCAGGGCGGTCTGGATGTCGCCGGCGGAGACGGCCTTGGTGTCGGAGTCGTCGTCCGAGCCGCCGCAGGCGGTGACGCCCAGGGCCAGGGTGGAGACGAGGGCGATGCCGCGCAGGATGCGGCTCGTGGTTCTGCGCATGGGGCTTCCACTTCTACGTGGGTGGGACAGGTGAGGGTGGGGGTGGTGCGGGTGGTGCTCACATGTGGGGCTCGGGGGCGCGGCCCTCGTCACTCCTTGACGCTTCCGGCGGAGAGGCCGGACTGCCAGTACTTCTGGAGGAACAGGAAGGCGGCGATCAGGGGAAGGATCGTCAGCAGGGACCCCGTGATCACCAGGTTGAAGATCACGTCGCCGCCGATGGTCTGGGCCTGGGAACTCCAGGCGCTCAGGCCCAGCGTCAGCGGGTACCAGTCCGGGTCCTTCAGCATGATCAGCGGAAGGAAGTAGTTGTTCCAGGTGGCGACCGTGGTGAACAGCAGCACGGTCACGATCCCGGGGGCCAGCAGCGGCAGGGCGACCTGGAAGAAGGTGCGCACCTCGCTCGCCCCGTCCATCCGGGCCGCTTCCAGCAGCTCGGTCGGGATCGCCTCGGCGGCGAACACCCACATCAGATAGAGGCCGAACGGAGAGACCAGCGACGGGATGATGACCGCCCAGGGGGTGTCGGTCAGCCCCATCTTGCTGAACATCAGGAAGGTCGGCACGGCCAGCGCGGTGGCCGGCACCGCGACGGCGCCGATGACCACGGCGAAGATCGCCCGCTTGCCGGGGAACTGGAACTTCGCCAGCGCGTACCCGCCGAGCACGGCCAGCAGCGTCGCCCCGCCGGCGCCGAGCACCACGTACAGCAGGGTGTTCAGCAGCCAGCGGCCGAAGATGCCGTCGTGGTAGGTGAAGGTGTCACGGACGTTGTCCCACAGGGCGAAGTCGTGGGCGAACCACAGGCCGTTGGAGTCGCCGAGCCCCGTCTGGGTCTTCGTGGAGTTGATGACGAGCCAGATCAGCGGCACCACGGTGTAGAGGACCATCAGGGCCATCAGCACCGTCAGCAGCACGTTGCGCTTCGGCTTGCCCGGGGTGTGCTTCTTGCGAGGGGTCCGCAGCCTGGGCGCGGTGCTCTTCGCGGGGGGAGCGGCGACAGTGGCGGTCATCGGGTCACGCTCCCTTGCGCATGCCGCGCAGCTGGACGGCGTAGGCGACGATCATCGTGATGACGCCCATGATGATGGCCACCGTCGCGGAGTAGTTGTGCTGCTGGCCGTTGAAGGACAGCGAGTACGTGTAGAAGTTCGGCGTGTAGTCCGTGGTGATCGAGTTCAGCGCCAGCGGACGCAGGATGCTCGGCTCGTTGAAGAGCTGGAAGCTGCCGATGATCGAGAAGATCGTCGCGATGACGAGCGCGCCCCGGATGGCGGGCAGCTTGATCGAGCCGATGATCCGCCACTGGCCGGCGCCGTCGATCTCCGCCGCCTCGTACAGCGAGGTCGGGACGACGCGCAGCGCCGAGTAGAAGATCAGCATGTTGTACCCGACGAACTCCCAGGTCACGATGTTGCCGATGGAGGCGAGCACCCAGCCGGGGGAGAGCAGGTCGGGCAGGGTGACACCGAACGCGGAGTTGATGTCGCCCACCAGGCCGTACTTGGTGCCGTACATGAAGCCCCACATCAGGGTGGCGACCACGGCGGGCACGGCGTACGGCAGGAAGATCGTGATGCGGAAGAAGCTCTTGCCGTACAGCCGGCCGCTGTCCAGCGCCAGCGCCACCAGCAGGGCGATGCCCAGCATGATCGGCACCTGGACCGCCAGGAAGAGCGCCACCCGTCCGACGGCCGACCAGAACGCGTCGTCCTGCAGGGCCCGGGTGTAGTTGTCCAGGCCGACGAACTGGTTTCCGCCGATGAGCTGGTCACGGAAGAGGCTCAGGTAGACCGAGTACGCGATCGGTGCCAGGAAGACCAGCGCGAAGACCACCACGAAGGGACCGATGAAACCCCATCCCGTCCAGGAGCGGCGGTCCCGTTTCGCCGGAGGAGGTGCCGGCCGCGGCTCGGCGGCCACCGGCGGTTGCAGCGTCGTCATGTCGTTCCTCGCTCGTCCAGAACTGGAGCCTGCGGTGTTGTGCGGAGATGTCCGGCACCCCACCGCCACCATGATGTTTACGTAAACATCGGCCACGCAAGAGGCCGGGCAAGCTGTTATGTTTACGTAAACATCTGATGGCGGCATGTCTACACTGCCCCGATAACGATGGTCAAGGGTCGTCTGGGGGGACCGTGGCACCTGCGCCGACGGAGAGGTGGGCACACCGAGTGAACATGGCTCAGAGAACACCGGCCGACGTGCCGAGACGCGCCCGGGCCACCGCCTCCATGGCCGACGTGGCGAGGCTCGCCGGGGTGTCGTCGCAGACCGTCTCCCGCGTCTCCAACGGTTACGCGGGCGTGAACGAGGAGACCCGGCAGCAGGTCCTGGCCGCCATGGCGGAACTCGGCTACCGGCCCAACAGCGCCGCCCGCGCCCTCAAGCGTGGCGAGTTCCGCACCATCGGCGTCATCACCTTCACGCTGTCCACCACCGGCAACGTGCGCACCCTGGAGGCGATCGCCACCTCGGCGGCCGCGGAGGGCTACGCGGTGACCCTGCTCCCGGTGGCCGTCCCCACCACCGACGAGGTGCGCGGCGCGTTCTCCCGGTTGGAGGAACTGGCCGTCGACGCGGTGATCGTCATCATGGAGGTGCACCTGCTGGACGCGGCGACCGTGAAACTGCCGCCGCACGTGCAGGTCGTGGTCGTGGACTCGGACGCCGGCGACCACTACACCGTCGTCGACACCGACCAGGCGGGCGGCACCCGGGCCGCCGTCCAGCACCTCCTCGACCTGGGCCACCGGACGGTCTGGCACCTCGGCGGCCCCGAGGGCTCCTTCGCCGCTCAGCGCCGCGCGGACGCCTGGCGCGCCGCCCTCACCGAGGCGGGCCGCACACCGCCGCCGCTCGTCCGCGGCGACTGGTCGGCGGAGTCCGGCTACCGGGCCGGCCTCGAACTCGCGGCCCGCGAGGAGTGCACCGCCGTCTTCGCCGCCAACGACCAGATGGCCCTCGGCCTGCTGCGCGCCCTGCACGAACGCGGCCGCCGAGTCCCCGAGGACGTCAGCGTCATCGGCTTCGACGACATCCCCGAGGCGAGCTCCTTCCTGCCCCCTCTCACCACGCTGCACCAGGACTTCGCCGAGGTCGGACGCCTCTGCGTGCAGGCCGTGCTGCGCAAGATGCGCCCGGACGGCTCGGAGCGCGGCACGACGCTCGTGCCCACGCGGCTCGTCCTGCGCGACAGCACGGCGCCGCCGCCCGTCGCGGACTGAGGGCCGCCGCCGCCCGCGCGGGCCGGCTCGCTCCTCCGCGGCGGCCGGGGTGCGGGTTGTGAGGCGCGGGTGCTCGGCACGGGCCGGTGGCCCATGTGGGGGCCCCGCGTACGCCGACGCGATCGGCGGGGCGCGCGGGTGGTCAGCTCGGGTGTTCGCCCACGGCCCTGGCTGCGGTCCGCCAGGCCGTGGTGACGGCGAGGCGGGCCGCCGTCGTCCCGCTCTCCGTCTCCGTGGGCAGGCGCAGCGGTGCGCCCAGGTGGACGTGGCAGTGCGGGCGTCGCACGGGCGCGGTGAGGGTGCCCGCCAGTTGTTTGGCCGCCGACCCCGAGGCGATCCGCCGGGCTCCCGCGTGCCCCACCGGCACGACCAGCGAGCCGGTCGCCTGCGCCAGTCGGGCGAGTCCGGTGCGGAAGGGCTCGGGCGCCGTGGGCGCCGCGTCCTTGCGGCGCGGCAGTCCGCCCTCGCCGTAGAGCAGCACGTGCCGGCCGCCGGCCAGCGCCTCGGCGGCGGCGTCGAGGGCCAGCGCCGCGTGCGCCGTACGGCGCTGGACCGGGATGTGTCCCGCCCGCGTCAGCGCCCGGCCGAGCAGGGGGACGCGCCACAGCCCCGCCGTCGCCATGACCACCGGCTCCAGGTCGAACCGTCGCAGGGCGGTCATGACGACGGCGGGGTCGGCCATCGAGTCGTGGTTGGCCACGAATATGGTCCCCGCCGGCAGGCGCAGCTTGATCTCGCTGGTGACGGTGAGCCGCCCGAAGAGCGGCGTCAGGGCGTAGACGGCACGGCTGAACACGAGAGGCCTCCGGGCTGAGCGGTCGGAGCCCCAGTCTCCCGGCGGGAGGACGGTCACGCCTGAGTACGGCTACTCAGGTACCGACCGCGGGCCGAACACCGGGGAAACGGGCCGGTGTTCGGCGCGCGGTCGGGGGCATGCGGAGAACAGCCACAACGAAGAGACGACGACACCGAAGCGACACCGGACCCCGACAACACCCACCGAAGCCACACGTGCCGCGGCGGCAGACACCCCGCGGCAACGCACCGAGACACCGCATCCGACGAAGCCTCCACCCCCGAAAGGACGGACCCCCGTGCTCGCCATCATCTCGGCAGTGCTGTTTTTCATCGCCTTCCTGATCAACGCGGCGGACATCTCCACCAACGACACCTTCACCTCCACCAACTTCATGCTGATCGGGCTCGCCCTGCTCGCCCTGCACGTCGCGGGCATCGGCAGCGGCTGGGCGGTCCGCGGCCGCCGGCGCTGACCGCGTCACGGGCGCACCCCGGTGCACCCCGGGTGCGCCCGACCGCGCGCATCGCACCGCCTCGGGCCGCGCGCCTCGGGCCGCACGCGCCCGACCCGGCGCACCGGACCGGACGAACCGTCCGCAGACGCCGGCCGGCCCGTACTCGCGGGCAGCGGCTCCCACAAGGAAAGATGGGACCGCAAGGCACTGGTCAATCGATGTGGAGGAGCGGGCACATGCAGCACGAGCGAGCGGGCCAGGCGGCCGGCCCCGAGGATCTCGTCGACGTCGCCCGGCTGGTCACCGCGTACTACGCGCTGCACCCGGACCCGGCCGACCCGGCCCAGCGCGTGGCGTTCGGCACCTCGGGGCACCGCGGATCGTCGCTGAACACGGCGTTCAACGAGGATCACATCGCCGCGACGAGCCAGGCGATCTGCGAGTACCGCGCGGCCCAGGGCACCGACGGTCCCCTCTTCCTCGGCGCCGACAGCCACGCCCTGTCCGAGCCCGCGCGGGTCACGGCGCTGGAGGTGTTCGCGGCCAACGGGGTGAGCGTGCTCATCGACAGCGCGGACGGCTACACCCCGACGCCCGCGGTCTCCCACGCCATCCTCACCCACAACCGGGGGCGCGCGACGGGCCTCGCCGACGGCGTGGTCGTCACCCCCTCGCACAACCCGCCCGCCGACGGCGGCTTCAAGTACAACCCGCCCAGCGGCGGCCCGGCCGGCTCGGACGCCACCTCCTGGATCCAGGACCGCGCCAACGACATCATCGCGGCCGGCCTCAAGGACGTACGGCGCGTCCCGTACGCGAGGGCGCTCACCGCCGCCACCACCGCTCGGCACGACTTCCTCGGCGCCTACGTCGCGGACCTGCCGAACGTCCTCGACCTGGACGCCGTCCGCGCCGCCGGCATCCGCATCGGCGCCGACCCGCTGGGCGGGGCCTCGGTCGCCTACTGGGGCCGGATCGCCGAAGAGCACCGGATCGACCTGACCGTCGTCAACCCCCTCACCGACCCGACCTGGCGCTTCATGACGCTCGACTGGGACGGCAAGATCCGCATGGACTGCTCGTCGCCGTACGCGATGGCCTCGCTCATCGAGCAGCGCGACCGGTTCGGGATCGCGACGGGCAACGACGCCGACGCCGACCGGCACGGCATCGTCACGCCCGACGCGGGCCTGATGAACCCCAACCACTACCTGGCCGCCGCCATCGGCTACCTGTTCGCGCACCGCGGGCAGTGGCCCGCCGACGCGGGCATCGGCAAGACGCTGGTGTCGTCCTCGATGATCGACCGGGTCGCCGCCGACCTCGGACGACGCCTGGTCGAGGTGCCCGTCGGCTTCAAGTGGTTCGTGGACGGCCTGGTCGACGGCTCGCTGGGCTTCGGCGGGGAGGAGTCGGCCGGCGCGTCCTTCCTGCGTCGCGACGGCTCCGTCTGGACCACCGACAAGGACGGCATCATCCTGGCGCTGCTGGCCTCCGAGATCACGGCGGTGACCGGGAAGACCCCGTCAGAGCACTACGCCGCGCTGACGGAACGCTTCGGCGCGCCCGCCTACGCCCGCATCGACGCGCCGGCCACCCGCGAGGAGAAGGCGCTGCTCGCCAAGCTCTCGCCGGCGCAGGTCACCGCCGACACCCTGGCCGGCGAGGCGGTCACCGGCGTGCTCACCGAGGCTCCGGGCAACGGCGCGGCCATCGGCGGCATCAAGGTGACCACCGCCAACGCCTGGTTCGCCGCCCGGCCGTCGGGCACGGAGGACGTCTACAAGATCTACGGCGAGTCCTTCCTCGGCCCGGACCACCTGCGCCGGGTGCAGGAGGAGGCCAAGGAGGTCGTCGACGCGGCACTGGGCGGCTGAGTCGGGCGGCCGTGGGGCCGCGGGGCCGTGCGCGGCGCACGGGGCCGTCCCCGGTCGACGGCGCCGGTCGCCGCCCTCCGCGTCGGCCGGGGAGGGGCCGTGCGCGCCGTTAGCACGGCCCCGCCCCGGCGGGCGGGAGCGCCGTTAGCACGGCCCCGCCCCGGCGGGCGGGAGCGCCGTTAGCAGGCCCCGCCCCGGCCGACGGGAGCCCGGGCCGATCAGCGTGGGGCGACGCTCTCGCGGGCCGGTCGCCGCCGGTCCCGAGCGGCGCCGCGGTCGGCGGACGGGGCGGTGCGGGCGCGGTGCCGGCGTACCGCGTCGCGGTTGGCGCAGCGCTGGGAGCAGTAGCGCTGCCGGCCCGTACGGGAGGTGTCGGCGAAGATCGTGACGCACCCGGCGACGGCGCAGCGCCCCAGGCGCCCCATCCCGCGTCCGGACAGGTGCAGGGCCGTGCCCACCGCGAACAGCGAGTGGAGCACGGAGCCCAGCGTCTGCCGGTCGTCGCGGTAGTGCAGATGCCAGCCGCCGCCGGAGTGGTTCGTCATCCGCGGGTGGGCGGCGGCCTCCGCGAGCATGCGGTTGAGCAGGTCGGCCCGTTCGCTCTCGTCCTCGGCGTCGACGACCTGCTCCCAGGCGTCCAGCGCCTCCCGGGCGCGGTCGAGGTCCCCGGGCGTCACCGGGTGCTCCAGCACCAGCCCGGCGGCACGGCAGCGGTCCGCGAGTTCCCCGGCGTCGGCCGGCCGCCGGTTGGCGAGGTCCGCGGCGAGGTTCACGGCGTCCTCGCCGTAAGGGTTCAGGTGCATGAAGCCATTGCAGCAGGGAGTCCGGCAGTCGACAACCGGCCCGCTCCGCGGGCCGGTCCGTCGGTTCGCGCCTCGGGACCGCTATCATCCCATAAAGGTAAAATGTGAGTTTTGTCCGGCTGGGATTCACGGAGTGATCGATGTCCCGCAAGCGCCCCGCGGACGACGGCGACGAGCTGCTGGCCAGGCTCGGTTCGCTGACCGCCCAGGCGCGCGAGCGCGCTGAACTGCAACGCTCCCGCGTCGAGCTGGCGCTGGCGCTGCAGCGCGGGATGCTGCCCCGCGACCTGCCCGAGGCCCCCGGATTCCGGCTCGCCGTCGAGTACGCGCCCGCCTGCCACGGCCTCAACGTGGGCGGCGACTGGTACGACGCCTTCGCCATGCCGGACGGGCGCATCGGCCTGTCCATCGGCGACGTCCAGGGGCACAACATAGAGGCGACCGCGTTCATGGGGCAGGTGCGGGTCGGGCTGCGCGCCCTGGCCTCCGTCACGGGCGAGCCCGGCCGGCTCCTCGCCCGGACCAACGAGCTGCTCCTCTCCCTGGGCAGCGACCTCTTCGCCACCTGCATCTTCATGCGCCTCGATCCCGCCACCGGCGTCCTGGAGAGCGCGCGGGCCGGGCACATCCCGTGCGTGTGGGCCACGGCCGACGGGAAATCCGGCGTCGCCGAGGACGAGGGAGGACCGCCGCTCGGAGTCCTGGACGGCATGGACTACCCCGTGACCCGCTACCGGCTCACCAAGGGCGGCGTCTTCGTGCTGCTCACCGACGGGGTGGTCGAGGGGCCGACGCTCAGCGTCGAGGAGGGCCTCGACCAGGTCGTGCGGCTCGCGGGCATCGCCGCCGTCGCGGGCATGGGGGTGGACTCGCTCGCCGCCGCCGTGATCAGACGCGCCGAGCGCGTCGGCCACGAGGACGACGCCGCCGTCCTGGTCGTGGGCCACGACGGGCGGGTGGCGCCGCAGCGTCCCCCGCTTCAGCCATAAGGCCGGTCGCCGCCCTCCTCGCCTCGCCGACAGCGGCGCGCCGGTGTCTGATGGCTGCTGTGGTGGGTACCCCGGATCTGCGCCGAACAGCCGTCTTCGCCCTCCAGACCCTGGCGGTCGCCCTCTGCTACTACGCGGCCGGGCGGCTGGGTCTGGTGCGCGAGCTCGTGGTCGAAGGCGCGGTCTTCACCCCCATCTGGCCCCCCACGGGCGTGGCGGTCGCCTGTCTGCTGGTCCTCGGCATCCGCTCCTGGGCGGGCATCGCGCTGGGCGCCCTGTTCGTCATCATGTCCCTGACGTCGCTGCGGCCCGCGGTGCTCGGCAACCTGGCCGGGAACACCGCGGCCCCCGTCTGCGCCTACCTCCTGCTGCGCAAGGTGGGCTTCCGCAACGACCTGGCCCGGTTACGGGACGGCCTCGCGCTGGTCTTCCTCGGGGCCCTCACCGCCATGCTGATCAGCTCGACCGTCGGCGTCGGTCTCCTGCTCCTCACCGACAAGATCGACGCGCACAGTTTCTGGGCCGTCTGGCTGGCCTGGTGGGTCGGCGACGCGATGGGCGTGCTGATCGTCACGCCGGTCCTGCTGGTGCTGCACACGATCCGACGGCCGCTGGGCCTGTCCCGCTGGAAGGAGGCCACGGGTCTTGCCGTCATCGTCGTCGCCGTCGTGCCGCTGGCCACCCACAGCGAGGTCAGCCTGCTCTTCCTCGTGTACCCGCTGCTGGTCTGGGCGGCGCTGCGGTTCCAGCTCGGCGCGAGCATGCTGTGCGCCCTGTTCGCCTCCGTCCTCGCCACGGTCGCCGCCACCGACGAGGTGGGGCCCTTCGCCCGCCTGTCCCGCATCGAGGTGATGATCAAGCTCCAGGCCTTCAACGGCACGATGGCGCTGACCGCGCTGCTGCTCTCCGCGGTGCTCGCGGAACAGCGCAACACCAGACGCTCCGTGGAACGAGCCTGCCAGGAGCTGGTGGAGGTCCTGGAACACCTCACCGCGGGCGACGCCCCACCCGGCCGGCCCGCGAAGGACGAGGACACCTGAGGGGACCGCCGTCGCGGCCCGACGGACCGGCCCCCACGCGCCCGGGCCGGAGCCGGCGGCCGACGCGATTGTCAGTGCCTGCGCCTACGGTTTCGGCAGTGGGATCCGCCGGAACGGCCGCGGATCCACCCTGGGGAGGGGTGTGTCATGTCTACGGGGCACAACAGCGCGTCCACGACGTATCTGGAGCTGTCGCAGGACGACGGCGGAGCGCACAAGTTCTACGAGGTGGCCGTCGACGGCACGGTGGTGACGGTGCGCTACGGCCGGATCGGCGCCTCCGGCCAGATGCAGACGACCACGTTCCCCACCGCCGACAAGGCACGGGCCGCCGCCGCGAAGAAGGTCGGGGAGAAGATCCGCAAGGGCTACGCCCCAGCCGTCGCGGGACAGCGCCCGCCCCGTGCGGTGTCCCGCCGTCAGGTGGCCTCGGCCCCGTCCACCGCGCGCGCGGTGGCTCCGGTGCTGTGGCGGTTCCGCACCGGCTCCTCGGCGTTCGGCATCCACGTCGACGACGACCGCTGCTGGGTCGGCAACCAGGCGGGCGACGTCTACACGCTGGACCACGACGGCGGCGTCCTCGCCCGCTTCACCCTGCCGGACGGCGTGAAGTGCCTGGTCGCCGACGACTTCTGGATCTACGCCGGCTGCGACGACGGCAAGGTCTACGACCTGTCCTCGAAACTGCCCTTCGCCGCGTACGACATCACGGCCGACGTGGACATCTTCTGGCTGGACATCCACGAGGGCGTCCTCAACGTCTCGGACCGGGGCGGCCGGCTCACCGTCATCGACCACGAGGACGAGCACCAGTGGGCCCGCCGCAGCCAGGGCGAGCACGCCTGGATGGTGCGCGCCGACGACCGGGCCGTCTACCACGGTCACCACCGGGGCGTCACCGCCTACGCGCCCGACGGCGGCGGCGAACTCTGGCACACGCCCACCCAGGGCGGCGTCCTGTTCGGCTGGCAGGAGCAGGACGCCGTGTACGCCGGAACCGCGCACCGGGTGGTCCAGCGGCTGTCGAAGGCCACGGGCGCGGTCGAGGCGACGTACGGCTGCGACAGCGCGGTGTACTCGTGCGCCACCTCGCCCAGCGGGCGGTTCGTGTTCGCGGGCGACTCGTCGTCGTCCGTCTACTGCTTCGACCGGGACGGCGCCCGGCTGTGGAAGCTCGGCACCGGCGGCGGCTCCGCCCTGTCGATGCAGTACCGCGACGAACGGCTGTACCTGGTGACCACGGACGGCTCGCTGGTGTGCGTGGACGCGAGCGAGGCGGCCGTCGAGGCGGCCCAGCAGGGCACGGTGCCGGTGGTGCGGGACGTCAAGCTCGCCGCGGCCCTGCCGACCTACGCGCCCGCCACCGCGATGAGCGCCGTGGCCACCGTGGCGCAGGTCCCTTCGGGTGCGATCGTCGTCGAGTGCGTCCAGAGGTCCGGCCGGGTGCGGGTGCACGTGGTCTCCGACGGCTACGACTCGTCCTGGAACGTCCAGTTCCCGCGCGAGATACGGGAGCCGGGGGCGCGTTACGTCGTCGACGCCCTGCATCCGGCGGCCGGCGGTTTCTACCGGGTCCGCGGCGACATCCGGCGACTGCTGTGACGGCGGCGGCCCCCGCGCCTCGGCGGGCCCGTCCGTCGACCGCCGCCGCGCCGGCCCCGACGGGACGGCGCGGCACGGGCCGGGTCAGGGCCGGTGGAGACGGCCTTCGCTCACGGCTTGCGGGCGAGGCCGCCGTGCTCGCCGATGAGCTCCGGGGCCGGGGAACCGGCCTCGGGCCGCCACAGCGGCACCGACACGACCCCCGGGTCGAGCAGTTCCAGGCCGTCGAAGTACGCCGTGATCTCCTCGACGGTGCGCAGGTTGTACGGCACGGCGCCGCTCTCGTTGTAGGCGTCCTGCGCCTGCTCGAAGACCGGGTCGACGCCCCGCGAGCCGTCGTTGACGGCCAGGTGGCTGCCGGCCGGCAGCGCGGCCATCAGTTCGGTGACGATGGAGCGGGCCCGCGCGTGATCGGCGACGTGGCCCAGGATGTTGCTGAGGATGAGCGCCGTGGGGCGGCTGAGGTCCAGCGTCCGGGCGGCGGCCGCCAGTATGCGCTCGGGGTTCAGCACGTCGGCGTCGACGTACGCGGTCGCGCCCTCGGGGGTCGACGTGAGCAGGGCGCGGGCGTGGGCGAGCACCAGCGGGTCGTTGTCGACGTAGACGATCCGCGACTCGGGGGCGAGCCGCTGGGCGACCTCGTGGGTGTTCTCGGCGGTCGGCAGGCCGGTGCCGACGTCCAGGAACTGCCGGATGCCCGCCTCGGTGACCAGATACGTGATGGTGCGGCGCAGGAAGGCGCGGCTGCTGCGGGCGATGGTGACGATGCCCGGGAAGACGGCCGTGTACGCGTCGCCGGCCTGCTCGTCGACGGGGTAGTTGTCCTTGCCTCCCAGCCAGTAGTTCCAGATACGGGCCGAGTGCGGCACCGACGTGTCGATGGGCTGATGCGCCGCTGACGTGGTCACAGGGTCGGTCATGGTCGTCGTCCGTCTTTCAGCCGAGGCGTGAGCAGTTCTGGCCACAACTTACGTCCCAACCGACCTGTTCCGTACATCAGTTCACCTATCCGTTCACCTTCGACGGTCCCTTCGTGGGAAGCGGCCGCGGTCAGTGGCCGCCGGAGGGCGGCTCGCAGTCGGTGCCGTCGGGGTAGCCGCCGAAGGCGTCGGCCCGCGTGGTCTCGCGGTTCATCTCGCCTTCCAGACACAGGGGACGGGCGACGATGACGAAACTCACCCCGGTGGGACCGTCCTGGGACGACCGCACGTTCCCGGCGGCGTACCCCAGGCCGGTCAGCGCGCCGAGGGTGCTCTGCGGCGTGAAGTCGCCGCGCTCGCGCAGGGGTTCCAGCACCCGCTCGATCCGTCGGGCGGCCGCCAGCCCGTCGCACCGCAGCTTCCCGTGCAGAGCGAGGGGGACCAGGAAGCCGTGGTTCTCGGCGTAGTGGTCGGTGGGAGGCGTGGCGGGACCCGACGGGTCCGCACTCGGCGACGGCGACGGCGCGGAACTCTCCCCGGGGCAGGGAAGGTCCACCGGCGCGCTCGGCGTCGTCGCCGTGGCCCGTGAGGGGCCGCCGTCCCCGGCGACGTCTCCAGCCCGCTCGGTTCCGCACCCCGCCGCCAGCAGGGTGAGCGCGGCCAACAGCGGTGCGGCGCGCAGTATTTCGGGGCGTCCGATCTTCGTCATGCGCCGATCTTCGCGCACGAGGTCGCGCGCGTCATGAGGTCTCCTACTCAGACGGCGCGGCGGGGAGTCGAGCCGCGGCGACGCCGGCGGGCGGCCGCCCGGGAGCGCTGACGCCCCGTCTGCGCCGCGAGGACGGTCACGGCCGTCACCGCACGGTGTCCACGAACTGCGCCAGGCGCGAGACGGCGCCCAGTTCCGGCAGACATCTCCTTGACCGCCCAGGAGGCGCCCCCGCCCGACAGCTTCCGGATCTGCCCCGGCGCGCCCCGGGCGACCGGCCGTATCGTCCACGGCCCCGTGCCGAGTCCGTACAGGTCCGCGACGTCAGCGGCGATGGTCTCCATGGTCTCCATGGTTTCCCTGTGTTCGCCTTTCGGGGTGCGGTGGGGGCGCCGGGGCCGGGCGCGGACGGCCTGCTACGGCTTGATCCCCACCCCGGTCCAGAGGCTGACCTCGGCGTCGGTCGCCTCGACGGACCCGTCCGGACGCCAGCGGTGGCCGACCGTGACACCGGGGTCGAGCAGCTCCAGCCCGTCGAAGAAGCGGGCGACGTCGTCGCGCGAGCGGAACTGCACCGGAGTGCCGGCGCCGGTGTAGATGTCCGTGACCTTCTGCCAGGTCGACGGGTCGAAGTCGGGCGTGCAGTGACTCAGGGCCAGTGCGCTGCCCGAGGGGACCACGTCCAGCAGGCGCGCCACGATGCCGTAGGGGTCCTGCGCGTCGGTGACGAAGTGCATCAGGGCGTTGAGGGACAGTGCCACGGGCCGGTCCAGATCCAGCACCTCGGCCAGCGCGGGCGAGTCGAGCAGCGAGCCGGGGTCGTTGACGTCCCCGTGGACGTAGGCGGTGCGCCCCTGGGGCGTGCTGCGCATCAGGCGCTTGGCGTACTTCAGGACCAGGGGGTCGTTGTCGGCGTACACCACCCGCGCCTCGGGGACCACGGACTGGGCGACCTGGTGCAGGTTCGGCTCGGTCGGGATGCCGGTGCCGACGTCCAGCCACTGGCGGATGCCGTGCTCGCGGGCCAGGACCCGGGTGGCCCGGTGCATGAAGGCGCGGTTCTCGCGGGCGCACACGAAGATGCCCGGGTAGACGCCCGCGACGGCCTCCGCCGCCTGCTCGTCGACCGCGAAGTGGTCCTTGCCGCCGAGGTAGTAGTCGTACATCCGGGCGGAGTGCGGCCTGCTGGTGTCGATGTCCCGCGCGGCGTTCGAGGTGGTCATCCTGTGCCTTTCGGTGGTGTGCGTGGGGGGTGCCGGACGGGCCGGGACCGCGAACGGCCGGGTCCCGTCCGTCGTGCTCGGGTTCAGCCGGCCGCCAGATGGTCGGCGAGACCCCGTTTGACGCCCGCGACGAACGCGGCGATCTCCTCAGGGGTGTAGATCAGCGCCGGCCCGGCCGGGTCGGTCGACTGCCGCAGGGCCACGCGGCCGTCGGCGAGCTGCTTGGTCTGCACGCACTGGCCCCCGTTCGGCCCGCTCCACGGGGACTCCCAGCCGTGATCGCCCAGGTCGGAGGCGGGCATCCCGTTGTAGACGTCGTGGGCGTCGCCGCCGTCGATGCCGGTCATGAGTACTCCTTGCGCATACGGTTCAGGAGCGCGCTGCTGTCCGTGTCCGAGGTCAGCAGGGACATGCGGTTGTGCGCCTCCAGATGCGCCGCCACGTCGGAGCGCTGGTCCAGGTACACGGCGCCGGAGAGGATCTCGGTGTAGACGATGTCCGGCAGCTCCGGTTCCTCGAACCGGAAGTAGGTGAACGGGGCGCACGCGCCGACGTGGGCTCCGGCCGTGAAGGGCACGATGTCGACGCTCACATGCTCCAGCTCCGACACCTCCAGCAGCCGGTCGATCTGCTCCCGCATCACCTCGGGGCCGCCCACCATCCGGTGCAGCACGGCCTCCTCCAGCACCGTCCACAGTGTGGGGGAGCCGGCTCGCTCCAGCAGGCTCTGGCGGCGCAGCCGCAGGTCCACGCGGCGGCGCAGGTCCTCGTCCCGGTCGTTCGGGAAGCCGCCGCCGAGGACGGCGCGCGCGTACCGAGGGGTCTGCAGCAGGCCCGTGACGTAGTGCGGCTCGTAGGTGCGCAGGGTCTTGGCCCCCGTCTCCAGGCTGACGTAGCCGCTGAACCAGCTCGGCAGCACATCGCGGTAGGGGTGCCACCAGCCGGGCTCGTTGGCCCGCTCGGCAAGGGCGACGAACTCCTCGATCTCCTGCCGGCCCGCGCCGTAGATGTCGAGCAGGATCTCCACGTAGAGCGGCTTGAGGCCGACCTCCGCCTTCTCCAGACGACGGATGGTCAGCGGTTTCACGCGCAGCGCCCTGGCCGCGTCCTCCAGTGACGCGCCCGCCTGCTGACGCCGTTCCTGAAGCCGCCGGCCGAGGATCATGCGCAACACGGTGGGCGCACTGCTGCTGCCCGTGCCCGAACGGCCTTCGCTCACGCCGTGCCTCCTGAGGGAATGTCACCCTGACGCGCCCGGCGGCGCCCCCTGACGGGGCGACCGGACGGATACCGGCTTGCTGAAATTATCAGGCAGTCGGTTGCAGCCTGAACTTAGGTGCGAGCATAGTTACTTGCGTGAACCGCGTTGCCGAACACCAGCGTTCCCCCGTCAAGCTCCTCCATCCGCGCAGGAGTTGGACCGCTCGGGCGTTCGCGGCGCAGGGACCGTCCGGAAGACCGCTTCTTCCCCGGCCCCTTGCTCACGTTCTCCGGCCTCTGGCTGCTGCTCCCGCCCCCCACGGAAGGCGCCCACCGTGTCCCCCCACACGACGTCCCCTCAGCCGTTGGACACCTGGAGTCCGGACCGTACGCACTGGCTCGAACTCCCCGTTCACCGTTCCAGCGTCTCGCTGGCCCGCCGCTCGATGGACGCACGGCTGACGGCGTGGCGGCTGCCCGGCGAGCTGTGCGAGGACGCCGTTCTGCTCGTGTCCGAGCTGGCCACGAACGCCGTGCGGCACGCGCTCGGCGCCCGGTTCCTGTGCGGGGTCGGGCTGGTCGAGGCCGGGTGCCTGCGCCTGGAGGTCCACGACCAGGACCGCTCGGGCCGCGTCCTGCCCCGCTGCGAGCCCGGCCCGGACGACGAGGGTGGCCGCGGACTGCTCCTCGTGGAACAGCTCGCCCAGACCTGGGGCGTCGACCGGTCGCGGCTGACCGGCGGCAACGCGGTGTGGGCGACCCTGGCGGGCTGACCGCCGGAGCCCCGGTCCGGGGCCGGCTCGGGGAAGCCGGCGAGGGGGAGCCCGCCCCGGCCTGCCGTCGCACCGGCGTCCGCCGCCAGGCACCGGCCGCGACGCCGCTGCCGCCGAACGCTCCGCGCCCGCGCCGCTGCCGCTGAACGCTCCGCGCCCGCGCCGCTGCCGCTGAACGCTCCGCGCCCGCGCCGCTGCCGCTGAACGCTCCGCGCCCGCGCCGCTGCC
>NZ_JBHVYK010000050.1:0-56841 GCF_042880855.1 Streptomyces sp. NPDC058291 | reverse complement strand
GGCCGGGGCCGGTGTGCGCGGCGTGCGGCGGGGGCGGGCCGGCTCGGTGGGGAGCGCGGCCAGCCTGGTCAGCGTGCTCTCCAGCCAGTCCGCGGCCTCCTGGCCGGCCTGCGGGGTGTCCTCGGCCACGCAGACCGCGTAGGTGAACCCCTCCTGGTGGTCCACCGCGACGAGCCGGTCGGCGAACAGCCAGCAGGCGTCCGGGGTGGCGGAGCGGTGCCGGTTCGGGGAGCCGCAGTCGGCCTTCGTCTCGTAGCCGAAGTAGCCGACGTAGCCGCCGGTGAAGTCGAACGGCAGCCCGGTGGCGTCGACCCGGCGGTTGGCCAACTGCCGTTTGAGGTAGTCGAAGACGCTCGCCCGGACCTTGCGCGTGGGCCGCCCGGCGCGTTCGATCTCGCAGTGGCCGGCTTCGACGTCGTAGCGGACGAACTCGGCGAGCGGTCCGCTGTCGTCGCCGAGGAACGAGAAGCGGGAGAGGCCTTCCTCGACCCGGGAGCTGTCCAGCCAGAACGCCCGCGGCGAGTCGGCGTACAGCCGCGTGAACGCGGCCTGCGTGTCGATCGTCTCGGCGATGCGGCGGGTGTGCAGGCGGTGGGCGGGACGGCGGGGCCGGGGGACCGGGAGGGGGGCCGCCGCGGTCCGCGGGGAGGCCGCCGCCGTCGAGGGCACCGCGGTGTTCTTGGTGCGCGGCCTGCGGGCCCGCTCGGCCGTCAGGTTGCGGAAGTTGACGAGCATCCGGTGGCCGTACTCGGTCAGCACCGACTCCGGGTGGAACTGCACGCCCCACAGCGCCCGTTCGCGGTGCCGCAGCCCCATCAGGACGCCGTCCTCCGCCCAGGCGGTGGCCTCCAGCGAGTCGGGCAGCGGCTCGCGCACGGCCAGCGAGTGGTAGCGGACCGCGGTGAAGTTCTGCGGCAGCCCCTGGAACAGGTCGCGCCCGTCGTGCCGGACGCTCGACAGATGACCGTGCCGGGGCTCCGGGGCGGCGGTCACCCGGGCGCCCTCCCCGTGCGCGATGCCCTGGTGACCCAGACAGACGCCGAGCACCGGCACCGGGGCCTCGGCGAGCACCCGGGCGCTGATGCCGAAGTCACGTGCCGTGGCGGGATGCCCGGGGCCGGGCGACACCACCACGTTGTCGAAGGCGGCGAGGTCGACGGCGTCCGCGGGGGCGTCGTTGAGGACCACCACCGGCTCCTCGCCGTTCACCTCGGCGATCAGCTGGAACAGGTTGTACGTGTACGAGTCGTAATTGTCGATGAGCAGGGTCTTCACCCGCCCACCTCCCTAGGGTCGTTCTTCGGCTTACGCGGTGCGTCGTTTGTGCCGTCCGCGCAGCGCCTGGAGCGGTGGATACAGCCATTTCTTGAAGAAACGCTGAAGGCGGGGCATGAGAATCCACGTGACGAGGGCCGTCACGCACAGACAGAGGAGCAGTGTGCGAACAATCGGATTGAGTCCGCCGAGATAGGGAAGCGCAATGAGATTGAAAAGGAGCACCGGCGGGAAAACCGCGCTCATGTTCACGAACCAGAGCTTCCATTTCGACGGCGGGGCCGGCGTCTTCGGTGCGGGGGACTGGGATTCGAACCAGGCCTTGGAGCCCCGTACGCTTCTGCGGTCGGTCTGCCGGGCGATGCCCAGTGCCCGTTCGTCCCACTCCACCTTGGCCGTGGAGGCCTCCCAGGCGCGGGCGGTGCCGTCGCTCGCGAAGCGATAGACCACATGCCATTCCGCCTCTCCGTCGACAAGGACACCGCCCCCCAGGAATCCGGGCTGCTGTGCGCTCGCGCCCAGCATGGCCCACCCCCAGGAATGGAAGTCGGCCTCTCGGCCCGGCACCACTCGATATGCGGCGGTGACGGTGACGGGATTACTGGTCACACCGACGAGTACGCAGGAGAGAGCGCTTGCGTTCACAGGTTCTTCAAAGTTCTACGACTGTCGCGGACTGTCCGAAAAGCGGCTTTGGGTGGGGCTCGTCACTTGTGTGGGCGGAATCGAAAAGAAAAAAGCGGCTGCGCATCCGATTCATCAGCGGACGAGCAGCCGGGAGCACAGGGGCGCAGGTGACCTCAGGGGACGGACGGCCTTCACTCAGCGGGCGGCGAAGCTTCCGGCGCCTCCCCGAACCGGGCCAGCGCCAACGCGCCCGCGACGGCGACGGCGAACCCCAGCACGGCCAGCCAGGCCAGCCCCTCGCGGGTCCGGTCCCCCAGCCACACCACCCCGACCAGCGCCGGCCCGATCGTCTCCCCGATCACTGTCCCGGCCGTGGCCGTCGTCACCGACCCGCGCTGCAGAGCCGTCGTCAGCAGCAGGAACGCGGCACCGCCGCCCACCAGCAGGGCGTACAGGGCCGGGTCGGCGAGCAGCTTCACGGGGGAGACCGAGTCGATCAGCCGGACCGACACCTCCACCACGCCGAACCCGCAGCCGGCGCCCAGACCCAGCGTCAGCGCCCGCCCCCGCTCGGGCAGCCGCCCGCCGGCCAGCCCCAGCAGCAGCACCGCCCCCGCCGCGCCGAGCATCCACCACGGCAGCGCCGCCGGCCCGCTCTCCTCGCCCTCCGCCCCGGAGGCCAGCCCCAGCATCGCCAGCCCCGCGCACACCACCGCCACAGCCGCCCACTCGGTCCGGCTCAACCGCACGTGCAGCAGCCGGGCCGCGACCACCGCCGTCACCGCGAGGCTGGACGCGAGGGCCGCGCCCACGGCGTAGATCGGCACCGAGCGCAGCGCGACGATCTGGAACACGAAGCCCAGTCCGTCCAGCCCCAGTCCGGCCACGTACCGCCACTGGCGCACGGCCCGCAGCAGCAGCGCCACGTCCGCCGCCGCACCGCCCCCGGCGTCCGACTCGGCGGCCGCCGCCCGCGCGGCCACCGCCTGCAACACCGTCGCCGCACCGAAGCAGACCGCCGCGCAGAGCGCGCACACCATTCCCAAGAGCACGAGAGGACTGTAGGCGAGGGCCCGCCGACGGGCCGCCATGGACCGGCTTCTCACCGGTGTCTAGGCTGTCGGCCGGACATCGCGCGTAGGGGCGATCCGACACGGGGAGACAGGACATGGCGGACATACGTCGACGGTTTCGTTCGGGCACGGTCGTGCTCGGGGGCGTGAGCCTGCTGGCCACGGCCCTCACCGCCTGCTCCTCCGACCCGGACAAGCGCTGTGTCGACCGCGACAGTTACACCCGCGCCAAGGGGTACAAGGTCGTCGCCGACAAGAACTGCAAGTCCGGCTCGACCACGTCGCACGGCGTCTGGTACTACGGCGGCAGCAAGAAGGGCTCCTTCGTCGACGGCGGCTCCCTCACCAAGTCCGGCAAGGGCTCGGGGGGTTCGAGCAGCGGCGGCGGCTCCGGCGGCGTCGATCGCGGCGGCTTCGGCGACGGCGGCCACAAGGGCGGCTCGGGCGGCTGAGCCGCCGGGCGACCGCAGGACCGGACGACCGACCGCCGAACAGGACACCGTCACCATGCGACGCCACACCGTCGAACCCCGCCCCGACTGGCAGCGCACCGTCGAGGAGCAGGGGCTCGTCTACCCCCTCACCCGTCATCCCGACGGTGTGCTGCGCCCCTACTGGGACGAGAGCGCCTACTACGCGTTCACCCTCGACGAGATCGAGGCGCTGGAGGAGACCGTCGAGGAACTGCACGCCATGTGCCTGGCGGCGGCCGCCCACCTCGTCGACTCCGACCGCCTCGGCGACCTCGGCATCACCGACCCGCGCGTCGCCGCGGCGGTCGCCGAGGCCTGGCGGCGGCGGGCCGAACTCCCTTCCGTCTACGGCCGGTTCGACCTCCACTACGACGGGACCGGCCCGGCCAGACTCCTGGAGTACAACGCCGACACCCCCACCTCCCTGGTCGAGGCCGCCTCCCCCCAGTGGTTCTGGATGGAGGACCGCTTCCCCGGCGCCGACCAGTGGAACTCCCTGCACGAACGCCTGGTCGCCGCCTGGCGCGGACAGGCCGCCCTGCTGCCGCCCGGCGCCCCGCTGCACTTCGCGCACTCCTCGGCCGACGAACTCGGCGAGGACCTCATGACGGTCGCCTACCTCAAGGAGACCGCGGAGCAGGCCGGCCTGGACACGGCCTGGACGTCGATGGAGGAGATCGGCTGGGACCCGCTGTCCGGCCGCTTCGTCGACGGCGGGCTCCGCTTCATCCGCAGCTGCTTCAAGCTCTACCCCTGGGAGTGGCTCACCACCGACCGCTTCGCCGGTCATGTCCTGGACACCCTCGACAACGGCGGCGGCACCGGCTCGACGCTGTGGATCGAGCCGGCCTGGAAGATGCTCCTCAGCAACAAGGCGCTGCTCGCCGTCCTGTGGGAGCTGTACCCCGGCCACCCCAACCTGCTGCCCGCCTACCTGGACGGCCCGCGCGAGCTGGCGCGCACCACCGGCTACGTCGCCAAGCCCCTCCTCGGCCGCGAGGGCGCCGGCGTCACGATCCACGAGAAGGGCGCCGCCCCCGTCGACGGCCCGTCGGGCGCACCGGACGGCGAGCTCCGCTGCTACCAGGAGCTCGCCCCGCTGCCCGCCTTCGACGGCAATCACGTCGTCCTCGGCGCCTGGGTCGTGCAGGACGAGCCGGCCGGGCTCGGCATCCGCGAGTCCTCCGGCCTGATCACCGACGAGTACGCCCGCTTCGTCCCGCACGTGATCCTCTGACCGGCACCCGGTAGGCTGGCGAGCGGGTCGTGACTGGCGCGCTGGGATGGGACGGACCATCGGGGAGCGGCCCTTGAGCAGTGAGAGTGCCGTGCGCCTGGGCCAGACCGAGACCGTGACCGCTCGCACGCCACGCAACCCGGAGGCCGACGACATGTCCGAGCACCAGCCCCTCTCCACCGAGTCCACCGCCTTCCGCGCCGCCCTCGACGTGATCCGCGCCGTCGAGCCGCGCGTCGCCGACGCCATCGGCCAGGAGGTGCACGACCAGCGCGAGATGCTCAAGCTGATCGCCTCCGAGAACTACGCCTCCCCGGCCACCCTCCTGGCGATGGGCAACTGGTTCAGCGACAAGTACGCCGAGGGGACCGTCGGCCGCCGCTTCTACGCCGGCTGCCGCAACGTCGACACCGTCGAGTCGCTCGCCGCCGAGCACGCCCGCGAGCTCTTCGGGGCCCGCCACGCCTACGTCCAGCCGCACTCCGGCATCGACGCCAACCTGGTCGCCTTCTGGGCCGTCCTCGCCGACCGGGTCGAGGCCCCCTTCCTGGAGAAGACCGGCGCCCGCCAGGTCAACGACCTCTCCGAGGCCGACTGGGCGGAACTGCGCCAGGCCTTCGGCAACCAGCGCATGCTCGGCATGTCCCTGGACGCCGGCGGCCACCTCACCCACGGCTTCCGCCCCAACATCTCCGGCAAGATGTTCGATCAGCGCTCCTACGGCACGGACCCCGCGACCGGCCTCATCGACTACGACGCGCTGCGCACGTCGGCCCGCGAGTTCCAGCCGATGATCATCGTCGCGGGCTACTCGGCCTACCCCCGCCTGGTGAACTTCCGGATCATGCGGGAGATCGCCGACGAGGTCGGCGCGACGCTGATGGTCGACATGGCGCACTTCGCGGGCCTGGTCGCGGGCAAGGTCCTCACCGGCGACTTCGACCCGGTCCCGCACGCCCAGATCGTCACCACCACCACCCACAAGTCGCTGCGCGGCCCGCGCGGCGGCATGGTCCTGTGCGACGACTCCCTCAAGGACCAGGTCGACCGCGGCTGCCCGATGGTCCTCGGCGGCCCGCTCCCGCACGTCATGGCCGCCAAGGCCGTCGCCCTCGCCGAGGCCCGGCAGCCCTCCTTCCAGGACTACGCCCAGCGCATCGTCGACAACTCCCGCGCGCTGGCCGAGGGCCTGATGCGCCGGGGCGCGACCCTCGTCACCGGCGGCACGGACAACCACCTGAACCTGATCGACGTCGCCTCCTCCTACGGCCTCACCGGCCGCCAGGCCGAGGCCGCGCTGCTCGACTCGGGCATCGTCACCAACCGCAACGCCATCCCCGCCGACCCCAACGGCGCCTGGTACACCTCCGGCATCCGCATCGGCACGCCCGCGCTCACCACCCGGGGCCTGGGCACGGCCGAGATGGACGAGGTGGCGGGCCTGATCGACCGGGTCCTCACCACCGCGGAGCCGGGCGTCACCAAGTCGGGCGCCCCGTCCAAGGCCTCCCACGTCCTCGACGAGAAGGTCTCCGACGAGATCTCCCGCCGGGCGACGGACCTGGTCGCCGGCTTCCCGCTCTACCCCGAGATCGACCTCGGCTGACACGCCGTCCCGGGCGGCCCCGCCCAGGCCGCCCGGGACGCGTTCCGGCCGCTGTCCGGGCTCTGCGACAATGTGGGCATGGCCTCAGACCGACCTCGCGTGCTCTCCGGAATCCAGCCCACCGCAGGCTCGTTCCACCTCGGCAACTACCTCGGCGCCGTCCGTCAGTGGGTGGCCCTGCAGGAGTCCCACGACGCGTTCTACATGGTCGTCGACCTGCACGCGATCACGGTCCCGCAGGACCCGAAGGAGCTCAGCGCCAACACGCGGTTGGCCGCCGCCCAGCTCCTCGCGGCCGGTCTCGACCCCGAGCGCTGCACGCTGTTCGTCCAGAGCCACGTCCCCGAGCACGCGCAGCTCGCCTGGGTGATGAACTGCCTCACCGGCTTCGGCGAGGCCAGCCGGATGACGCAGTTCAAGGACAAGTCCGCCCGGCAGGGCGCCGACCGCGCGAGCGTCGGCCTGTTCACGTACCCGATCCTGCAGGTCGCCGACATCCTGCTGTACCAGGCCGACGAGGTCCCGGTCGGCGAGGACCAGCGCCAGCACATCGAGCTCACCCGCGACCTCGCCGAGCGCTTCAACGGCCGCTACGGCGACACCTTCACGATCCCGAAGCCGTACATCCTGCGCGAGACGGGCAAGATCTACGACCTCCAGGACCCGTCGATCAAGATGAGCAAGTCGGCCTCCACGCCGAAGGGCCTCATCAACCTGCTCGACGAGCCGAAGACCACCGCCAAGAAGGTGAGAAGCGCGGTCACGGACACCGACACGGTGATCCGCTACGACGCCGAGAACAAGCCGGGCGTGAGCAACCTGCTCGGCATCTACTCGACCCTCACCGGCACGAGCGTGGCCGAACTGGAGCGGCAGTACGAGGGCAAGCTCTACGGCGCGCTCAAGACGGACCTCGCCGAGGTCGTCGTCGACTTCGTGACGCCGTTCCGGGACCGCACCCAGCAGTACCTGGACGACCCCGAGACGCTCGACTCGATCCTCGCCAAGGGCGCGGAGAAGGCGCGCGCGGTCGCCGCGGAGACGCTCTCGCGCACGTACGAGAGGGTGGGCTTCCTGCCCGCGAAGCACTGAGGGCGCTCGGAGGCGCCCGGGGCGCACCGCACACACGTTCCTGCGGGCAGAGCGCTGCACATCACTTCCCCTGCGCCTGCCCACAGCACAGCCGTGGCCGTACAGTCGATAGCCGTACGACTGAGCACGAACCCGGCGCCACACCCCGCCATCACGACATGACGACATGACGACAGGAGAAGACGTGGGGACCGTAACGATCGGCGTGTCGATCGCGGTCCCGGAGCCTCACGGCAGCCTGCTCCAGGAGCGGCGCACAGGCTTCGGCGACGCCGCGGCTCACGGCATCCCCACCCACGTCACGCTGCTGCCGCCGACCGAGATCGAGGCGGGCGCGCTGCCGGCCGTGGAGGCGCACCTCGCCGCGGTCGCCGCGGCCGCCCGGCCCTTCCCGATGCGGCTGTCCGGCACCGGCACCTTCCGGCCGCTGTCGCCGGTGGTGTACCTGAGGGTCGTCGAGGGCGCCGAGACCTGCGCCCGGCTCCAGCAGCGCATCCGCGACGCCTCCGGGCCCCTGGTGCGCGAGCTGCAGTTCCCCTACCACCCGCACGTCACCGTCGCCCACGGCATCGACGAGGCGGCGATGGACCGGGCCTTCGAGGAGCTCGCCGGCTACGAGGCCGAGTGGCCCTGCACCGGGTTCGCCCTCGCCGAGCAGGGCTCCGACGGCGTCTGGCGCAAGCTGCGCGAGTACCCCTTCGGCGGCGCGGTGGTCCCCCCGCAGGCCGCCCGCCTGGACTGCGACTCTTTGCGGACGCGTTAGCGGCGGCTCGGGCCTGTCGGTTTGGTCAGTTTGCAGACGCGGGGCCCGGCACGCGCATCTGCGGCGTTGTCGTCGGTCGCCGATTCCCGCTCTCGGCTTCGCACGAGCGGGAGGGGCCCCACCGCGTCGACTCCCTCCTCCGCCTCGCGCCCGCACGCACCAAGCCCCGCTCACGGCGGTGACCAGGCGCCGTCGGACTCCCGCAGCCTGATCCAAACGACAGGCCCTAGATCGGCAGCCGTCGGAACAGTCCCCGCGGGACGTGCCGCAGGGCGGCCATCGCCACGCGCAGCAGGCCCGGCGTCCACACCGTCTCCGAGCGGCGGCGCAGTCCCAGCTCGACGGCGCCGGCGACCGCCTCCGGCGTCGTCGCGAGCGGCGGCTGCGGCATTCCGGCGGTCATCCTGGTCCGGACGAACCCGGGGCGCACCACCATGACGTGCACGCCCGTGCCGTGCAGCGCGTCGCCCAGACCCTGGGCGAAGGCGTCGAGCCCGGCCTTGCTGGAGCCGTAGATGAAGTTCGAGCGGCGGGCCCGCTCGCCGGCGACGGAGGACAACACGACCAGCGAGCCGTGTCCCTGCGTCTGCAGGGCGCGCGCGGTGATCAGGCCCGCCGACACCGCCCCCGTGTAGTTGGTCTGCGCGACGCGCACCGCGGCCGCGGGCTCGCGTTCGTCGTTCGCCTGGTCGCCGAGGACGCCGAAGGCGAGCAGGACGAGGTCGACGTCGCCCTCGGCGAACACCTTGCCGAGCGCCGCCTCGTGGGCGTCGGGGTCCAGCGCGTCGAACGGGACGGTGTGCGCGTCCGCCCCCAGCAGGCGCAGTTCCGCGGCCGCCGCCTCCAGGGCGGGCGACGGGCGGCCCGCCAGCCACACCGTGCGGGTGCGGCGGGCGATCAGCCGGCGCGCGGTGGCCAGGGCGATCTCGGACGTGCCGCCGAGGACGAGCAGGGACTGGGGGAGGCCGAAGGCGTCCTTCATGCTGGCTCCTGGAAGTTGAGGCGACGGGCGAGGTCCGAGACGAACACCCCGCGCGGGTCCAGCTCCGCGCGCAGCGCGCGGAAGTCGTCCAGCCGCGGGTACATCGCGGCGAGCAGGTCCGGCCGCAGCCGGGAGTCCTTGGCGAGGTAGACGCGGCCCCCGGCCGCGGCCACCTCCTCGTCGAGCTCGTCGAGGAGGACCCCGAGGCCGGGCAGCCCGGCCGGGACGTCCAGGGCGAGGGTCCAGCCCGGCCGCGGGAAGGACAGCCAGCCCGGGTCGGCCTCCCCGAACCGCTTGAGGACGGCGAGGAAGGACGGGCAGCGGCGGTCCGAGACCCGCCGCACGATCCGGCGCAGAGCGTCCTCCCGGCCGTGTCCGACGACGAACTGGTACTGCACGAAGCCGTCGCGGCCGTAGACGCGGTTCCAGTGCGGGACGCCGTCCAGGGGGTGGAAGAAGGCGGAGAGCCGCTGGAGTTCGCCGGTCCGTGCGCGGGGAGCCCTGCGGTACCAGAGTTCGTTGAACAGTCCGACGCTCGTGCGGGTGAGCAGCCCCTGCGGCAGGAAGGCGGGCGCGGCCGGCAGCCGGGACGGGCCGAACGACAGCGGAGTCCGGCGCGCGCGGCGGGGCAGCGCCTCCAGCGGCGCGTGGTCGCCGCGGGTCAGCACCGCGCGCCCGGTGGCCGCGCCGCGGGCGAGGAGGTCGATCCACGCCACGGAGTAGCGGTAGCGGTGGTCGCCGGTCGTCAGCCGGGCCATCAGGTCGTCGAGGTCGGCGGCGCGCTCGGTGTCGACCGACATCAGTGAGGTCTCCACCGGCTGCAGCCGCACCGTGGCCGTCAGGACGATCCCGGTCAGGCCCATGCCGCCGGCGGTCGCGTCGAACAGGGGGCTGCCCGGCCGCACCGTGCGGATCGTGCCGTCGGCGGTCAGCAGTTCGAAGGACGTCACATGGCGGGCGAAGGAGCCCGAGACATGGTGGTTCTTGCCGTGGATGTCGGCGGCGATCGCCCCGCCCACGGTCACGTAACGGGTGCCGGGGGTCACCGGCACGAACCAGCCGAGCGGCAGCAGCACCTCCATGAGCCGGTGCAGGGAGACGCCCGCGTCGCACAGGACGACGCCGGCGTCGGCGTCCACGACATGGATCCGGTCCAGTCCCGTGACGTCGATGACCGTCCCGCCCGCGTTCTGCGCCGCGTCCCCGTAGGCCCGCCCCAGACCCCTGGGGATGCCGCCCCGGACCCCGCAGTCGCGGACGGCCGCCACGGCCTCCGGATAGCTCCGGGGGCGGATCACCCGAGCGGTGGTGGGAGCCGTACGGCCCCATCCCGTGACGGAAACTGTCTCGGAAGCGGTCTCGGCAGGCATGTCCGCGACCGTATCGCCCTGATGTGAACGAATAGTTCTGAAACATGAAAGACATCCCCGAAATGGGTGATTAATGGGATGTCGCCCCATATTGCCGGAGTTCCGCCGGGGTCGACGGGAACAGTGGATCCCCATGGACGAACTGGATGACCTGGGCCACCCGGGCGACCTCGACCATCGGATCCTGACGGCGCTGCGCGCCCGGGGCGCGGACCCCGGCGTCGCCCGCGCCGCACGCACCCTGTCCCGGGCGGGCGAACACGGCGCGCTGTGGATCGCGGCGGGCGTCGTGGGAGCAGCGCTGGACGGCCCGCGCCGCGCCGTCTGGCTGCGCGCCACCGCGCTCACGGCCGGCGCGCACCTCGCCAGCATGGGCGTGAAGCGGATCGTCCGCCGCCCGCGCCCCACCCACGTCGAACCGCTGGTGCGCACCGCCGGCCGGCACTCCTTCCCCAGCTCGCACGCCGCCTCCGCGGCCGCCGCCGCCGTCGCCTACGGCGCGCTCGGCGCCCACGCCGTCCCCCCGCTGGCCGCCGCGATGTGCCTCTCCCGGCTCGTCGTCGGCGTCCACTACCCCTCCGACGTGGCGGCCGGCGCGGCCCTGGGCGCCCTCACCGCGTGCCTCGGAGCGCGCTGGACGAAGGGAGGCCGACGTGGCTGAGGCACTGCTGCACCAGCAGCGCACGCGCCGCCCGCAGCCGCCCCGGCCACCGGTCCGCCCCGGCACCCTCCTCGGCGGACTCCTGCGCACCGCCCGCCCACGGCAGTGGATCAAAAACGTGCTGGTCGTCGCCGCCCCCGCCGCCGCGGGCCGGCTGTTCGCGCCGCACACCCCCGCCCGGCTCGCGCTGGTCTTCGTCCTGTTCACCGCCTGCTCCGCCGCCGTCTACCTGGTCAACGACGCCCGCGACGCCGAGGCGGACCGGGCCCACCCCACCAAACGGCACCGCCCGGTCGCCGCCGGACAGGTGCCCGCGCCCGTCGCCTACGCCGTCGGGGGCGCCCTCGCGGTCCTCGCGCCGCTCGCCGCGGCCCGGCTGACCACTCCCGCCGTCGCCGCGCTCCTGGCCGCCTACCTGGTCATGCAACTGGCGTACTGCCTCAGCCTCAAGCACGTCCTGGTCCTCGACCTCGTCGTCGTCACGACCGGCTTCCTGATGCGCGCCACGGCCGGCGGACTCGCCCTCGGCATCCCCCTGTCCCGCTGGTTCCTGATCACCACCGGGTTCGGCGCGCTGTTCATGGTCGCGGCCAAGCGCTACTCCGAGGCCGTCCAGATGGCCGGGCGCCCGGGCGCGACGCGCGCCCTGCTCACCGAGTACACCACCGGGTACCTGCGCTTCGTCTGGCAACTGGCCGCCGGGGTCGCCGTCCTCGGCTACTGCCTGTGGGCCCTGGAGGAGGGCGGCGTCGCGCACACGAGCCTGCTGCCCTGGCGGCAGCTGTCCGTCGTCGCCTTCGTCCTGGCGGTCCTGCGCTACGCCGTCTTCGCCGACCGGGGCGCCGCCGGAGAGCCCGAGGAGGTCGTCCTCGGCGACCGCGCCCTCGCCCTCATCGCGCTGGCCTGGCTCGCCATGTACGGGCTCGCGGTGGCCGATTGGTAGCCGCCCGCGGCGCCCCGCCGGCGACTGCCCCGCGCTTTCGGGGTACCCGGGCCCGAGGACTTCCGCGTCAGCCGCGCGGAGCGGGGCAGAGTGGGATCATGGACTGGCTGAAAAAGCTTCCCGGAGTGGGGCCGTGGGTCGCGCGCCTCATGGCCACGCACGCGTGGCGCTCGTACGAGCGCCTGGACCGGGTGAAGTGGACGCGACTGGCCGCCGCCATGACCTTCGTCAGCTTCGTCGCCCTGTTCCCGCTGCTCACCGTCGCCGCGGCCATCGCCGCCGCCACGCTGAGCCAGTCCCAGCAGCAGGAACTCCAGGACAAGATCGCCGCCCAGGTCCCCGGCATCTCCGACCAGCTCGACGTCCACAGCCTCGTCCAGAACGCCGGCACCGTCGGCTCCATCGCCGGCGCGCTCCTGCTGCTCACCGGCATCGGCTGGGTCGGTCAGATGCGGGACTGCCTGCGCGCCGTGTGGGAGTGCCCCGACAAGGACCAGAACCCGGTCCTCGCCAAGGCCAAGGACGCGGGCGTCCTCGTCGGCCTCGGCGGCGCGGTCCTGCTGACCATCGCCATCTCCACCCTGGCCTCGGCCCTGGTCGGCTGGATCACCGACGAGCTGGGCATCGACCAGGCCGGCTGGGGCAGCGTCCTGCTGCGCGTCGCCGCGTTCTCCGTCGCGGTGCTCGCCGACTTCCTGGTCCTGCTGTACGTCCTGACGCTGCTGCCCGGCGTCGAACCGACCCGGCGCCGGCTCGTCGTCGCCGCCCTCATCGGCGCCGTCGGCTTCGAACTGCTGAAGCTGCTGCTGAGCGGCTACATGCAGGGCGTGGCCGCGAAGAGCATGTACGGCGCGTTCGGCGTGCCCATCGCCCTGCTGCTGTGGATCAACTTCACCTCGAAACTGGTCCTGTACTGCGCGGCCTGGACGGCGACGGGCAGCGCCCCCGACAACCCGCGGGACATCGACGTCAGCGACGACGTCGTACCAGGTCCGGCAGCGGCCAGCGGCGGTTGACCAGGAACGCGCCGCCCGCGAGCAGCACCAGCAGACCGCCGGTGATCGCCAGCGCGATCCACATCCCGCCGGATCCGCTCCCGGCCACCGCGCCCGCCACCGGCTTGTGCGACGCGTTCCCCGCGCCGCCGGCCTGGCCGTCCTGCGCGGCGGACGACGGGTTCGCGCCGGGCTGCGCGCTGCCCTGCGCGCCCTGCGGCCGGACCAGCTCGCCCACCGGCGTCACCTTGCCGGCCGCCTGGAAGCCCCAGTCGAGCAGCGCGGCGGCCTCCTTGTAGACCTCGTTGTGGTCCGTCTTCGACGGGTTCATGACCGTCACCAGCAGCACCTTGCCGTTGCGCTCGGCGACGCCGGTGAAGGTGGCCCCCGCGTTGGTGGTGTTGCCGTTCTTCACGCCCGCGATGCCCGGGTACTGCGTGATGTCGTAGTCGCCGCTCAGCAGCCGGTTGGTGTTCTGGATCGCGAACGACCCGCGGGTGAGCCTGCCCTTCTTGTTCTTCGTCGTCTCGCCGGGGAACTTGGCCGAGACGGTCGAGCAGTACTCCCGGAAATCCGCCTTCTGCAGGCCCGAACGGGCGACCAGCGTCAGGTCGTACGCCGAGGACACCTGCCTCGGGGCGTCGTAGCCGTCGGGGGAGACGACGTGCGTGTCGAGGGCCTGCAGCTCCTCCGCGTGCTCGTTCATCTCCTCGACCGTGGCCGCCACACCGCCGTTCATCGCCGACAGCACGTGCACGGCGTCGTTGCCGGAGCGCAGGAAGACGCCGAGCCACAGGTCGTGGACCGTGTACGTCTCGCCCTCCTTTATGCCGACGAGGCTGGAACCCGACCCCATGCCGGCCAGGTCCTTCGGGTCGACCTTGTGCACGGTGCTCTTGGGGAACTTCGGCAGCACGGTGTCCGCGAAGAGCATCTTCATCGTGCTCGCCGGGGGCAGCCGCCAGTGCGCGTTGGACGAGGCCAGCACGTCGCCCGACTCGGCGTCCGCGACGATCCACGACCGCGCGGTGAGGCCCCCCGGCAGCACCGGCGCACCGCCCGCGAGGGCCACCTGCGTCCCGGGCCGCCCGAGCCTCGCGCCGCCCACGGTCGACATGTCCGCCGGGGGAGTGGCCGACGGACTGCCCGTCGGCGAGGCCGAGGGCGAGCCGGTGGGCGACGCGGACGCCCGCGCGGACGGCGAACCGGACGCCGCGGGCGAGGGCGAGGGCCTCGGCGCGGCGAGCGAGACGGGCGCGGTCAGCGCGAGAGACGCGAGGGTCGCGGAGGTGACCAGCAGGGCACGCCTGACGGTCTGTTTCATGGGTGCGGGCACGACGGAGAAATTACCCGGCGGACGACGGGAAGTCGCGCCGCCCTCCCCACCCCGGTCACGGAACAGGACACCGGACGGCGATACTGAACGCATGACGCTCAGCCGCCGCCTCTCCTGGTTCCTGCTCGTCTTCGGGGTGTGGAGCTGGATCATCTGGATCACTTTCGTCAAGAACCTGGTCAAGGACGGCAGCGGACTCGCGTTCGACGACGGCCGGCCCACCGCGTACTTCTGGGTGCACCTCACGCTCGCCGTCGTCTCCTTCGTATGGGGGACGGCCATCGGAGCCCTCGGGTTGCGTGGTCTGCGCGCACTGCGGCGGGCGTCATAACCGTGGTGATCGTCTTCGCGCTGCTCGCCCTCACCGTCGTGGCCGCCGCCAACTGGTACCTGTGGCGGCGACTCTTCCGCGACACGACCCGCGGCCCCGGCCGGGCGCGCCGCGGCGGCGCGACGCTGATCGCGGGCGGCTGGACACTGGCGATCGGCGCCCTGGTCGCCGAACGCACCGGCGCGCCCTTCTGGCTGCAGCGGATCCTGGCCTGGCCGGGCTTCCTGTGGCTGGCCCTCTCGATGTACCTGCTGCTGGCCGTGCTCGCCGGCGAGGCCGTACGGCCGCTGCTGCGCCGCCTTCTGGAGCGGCGGCCCCGCGTCGGCACGCCCGCCGAGGCGTCCGGCGCCCGCCCGCGTCCGCGACCCGCCCCGGTGGGAGCACCCGCCCCCGAACAGCCCGCCCCCGAACAGCCCGCCCCCGAACAGCCCGCTCCTGGACAGCCCGCTCCTGGACACTCCGGCCCCGACCGGCCCGCCCCCGGACAGCCCGGCTCCGACCGGCCCGGCCCCGAACGGCCCGAGGCCGGACAGCCGGAACCCCGGCAGGGCGAGTCCGAACGGCCGAAGCCCGGACAGCGGGAGCCCGAGCGCCGGGGGCCCGGGCAACGGGGTCCCCAGCGGCGGAAGTCCGAACAACAGCAGTCCGAGGGGCTGGAGTCCGAGCAGCGGGTGGAGCCCGGGCCGGTGGAGGCCGGGGTGGCGGGGGCCGGGCAGTCGGGGGCCGGGCCGGCGGCTCTCGGGGCGCCGCTCGCCGGGACCGCGTCCGGGCCGTCCCGGCGACTGTTCGTCTCCCGCGCGGTGGCGGGCGCGGCGGCCGCGGCCGCCGTGGGCACGGTCGGCTACGGCACCTACGGCGTGCTGCGCGGCCCCCGCGTCAAACGGGTGACCGTACCCCTCGCCAAACTCCCGCGCGCCGCCCACGGCTACCGCATCGCCGTCGTCAGCGACATCCATCTGAGCCCGGTCCTCGGCCGGGGCTTCGCGCAGAAGGTCGTCGACACGATCAACGGGACCCAGCCGGACCTGATCGCGGTGGTCGGCGACCTCGTCGACGGCAGCGTCAAGGACCTGGGCCCGGCCGCAGCTCCGCTCGCGCAGTTGAAGGCGCGGCACGGCAGCTACTTCGTGACCGGCAACCACGAGTACTTCTCCGGCGCCGCGCAGTGGGTCGAGGAGGTGCGGCGGCTCGGCCTGGACCCGCTGGAGAACGCCCGCACCGAGCTGCCCTGGTTCGACCTGGCCGGCGTGAACGACGTCGCCGGCGAGAGCGAGGGCCAGGGCCCCGACTTCGGCAAGGCGCTCGGCGACCGCGACACCGCGCGCGCCTGCGTGCTCCTCGCCCACCAGCCCGTCCAGATCCACGACGCCGTACGCCACGGCGTCGACCTCCAGCTGTCCGGGCACACCCACGGCGGCCAGCTGTGGCCCGGCAACCTCCTCGCCGCCGCCGCGAATCCGACCGTCGCGGGCCTGGAACGCCACGGCGACACGCAGCTGTACGTGTCCCGCGGCGCGGGCGCCTGGGGCCCGCCCACGCGCGTGGGCGCCCCGTCCGACATCACCGTCGTCCAGCTGGCCTCGAGGCGCTGACGCGAACCTGAGAAGAACCTGTGAAACCCGGCGGAAACACCCGTCGGTAAGTTCTTTCTCATCTCGTCAGAATTCTCTTCCGCCACCAGAAACTCCTGTGGTTAGGTGAGCCCGCCGCCAAGGGGAGCGGCACTTTTTCTTGTGGACTGGGCCCTTCTGGCGGCCTGGGGAGGCAGGACACCACCATGCGATCTGTTCGCATGCGGATACTCATGACGCTGCTGGTTCTCGCGGTGATCGGGGTGGGCGGCTGGCAGTTGCTGCCGTCGAAGGAGAACAGCGAGGCGGCCATCACGGTCGGCACCACGGACACCGTCAGCTCGCTCGACCCGGCAGGCGCCTACGACGCCGGTTCCTGGGCCCTGTTCAGCAACGTTTTCCAGTCGTTGCTGACGTACGAGCCGGGCGGCGTCTCGCCCGTGCCGGACGCGGCCAGGAGCTGTGACTTCGCCAAGGGCAACCTGACGACGTACACGTGCGAGCTGCGCGACGACCTGACGTTCGCCGGCGGCGGCAAGGTGACGGCCGAGGACGTGAAGTTCTCCTTCGACCGGGTCAGGACGATCGACTCGGACGTCGGTCCGACGTCCCTGTTCTCGACCTTGAAGTCGGTCACCGCCAAGGGCCTGACCGTCACCTTCCACCTGGGTTCGCCGGACGCCACCTTCCCGTTCAAGGTGGCCACCGGAGCCGGTTCGATCGTCGACCGCACCCGCTACCCGGCCGACGCCCTGCGCGAGGGCGGCGACGTCGACGGCACCGGCCCGTACGAGCTGACCGGGTACACCAAGGGCAAGAAGGCCGAGCTGTCGCCCAACCCGCGCTACCGGGGCGCCGTGGCCACCGGCTCGCCCGTCGAGCTGCGCTACTACGCCGACCCCGAGGCCCTCCAGAAGGCCTGGAAGGCCAAGGAGGTCGACGCCGCCACCCGGCAACTGCCGCCCGCGGCCCTCGCCGCCCTCAACACCAGCGACCCCGGCCAGCGGGTGACCGAGGCCGACAGCTCCGAGACCCGCAACCTGTACTTCGACACCCGCTCCGGCTCGCCGCTGCACGACAAGGACGTCCGCAAGGCGATGGCCTGGCTGATCGACCGAGAGCAGCTGGCGTCGACCGTCTACGACGGAACCGTCGAGCCGCTGTACTCGCTCATCCCGACCGGCATCACCGGCCACACCACCTCCTTCTTCGACAGCTACCCGGACCAGAACTCCGAGAAGGCGCGCAGGCTCCTGCGGAAGGCCGGCGTCGGCATCCCGGTGACGCTCACCTACGGCTACGGCCTGGGCAGCGGAGCGGCGGCGGCCGAGGCGGCGGAGCTCAAGCGGCAGCTGGAGGCGAGCGGCCTGTTCGAGGTGAACGTCAAGGGTTACGAGTGGACCGACTTCCAGAAGCGCTGGGCCACCGGCAAGCTCGACGCGTACGCCGTCGGGTGGGTCGCCGACTATCCCGACCCGGACACCTTCGCCGCCCCGCTCGTCGGCACCGGGTCGACCATGAACACCGGGTACAGCGACAAGGCCGTCGACGGGTTCATCGCCGACAGCCGGCAGTTCGCCGACCGCAGCCGGGTCGCCGACGACTTCCGCGAGCTGCAGCAGGCCATCGCCGACGACGTGCCGGTCATCCCGCTGTGGCAGCGCAAGGAGTACGTCGTCACCACCGCCGACGTCGGCGGCGGCCAGTACCTGGCGGACGGCAACGGCGTCTTCCGCCTCTGGAAACTCGAGTGGATCTGAGCCGTCCGGGCCCTGGCCGTGCCCCCGCCGGATCCGCGGACGGCCGCGCGGGACATCGGGACCGGCACGCCCACCGCACACCCGGGCGCCGCGCCCGCGCGGCTCAGGCGCAGGTCCGGGTGTGGACCGGCAGGGTCACCGTCACCTCGAGGCCCTCGCCCGGCGCCGTGCGCACCGTCACGTCACCGCCGTGGGCCTGGACCACCCCCTGCACGATCGCCAGCCCGAGGCCGCTGCCCGCGCCGCCGCCGGCCCGGAAGAAGCGGTCGAAGACCCGCGCCGCGTCCTCCGGCCCCAGCCCGGGCCCCTTGTCCTCGACCGACAGCCGCACGAGCCCGTCCGTGCGCAGCACACCGAGCCGCACCGGCACGTCCGCCGCCGTGTGGGTGCGCACGTTGGCCACCAGGTTCCCCAGCACCTGCCGCAGCCCCGACTCGTCGGCCCGCACCAGCACCGCCCCGTCCGCCTCGACCGTGACCGGCCGGCCGGGCTGCTGCGCCCGCAAATCCTGCGCCGCGTCCCGCGCCAGCCGGCACACGTCGACGTTGCGCAGCCGAAGCTCCGGCCGCTGGTCCAGCCGGGCCAGGGTGAGCAGCTCGTCGACGAGCCGGCCCATCCGGTCCACCTCGCCGTTCATCCGGTCCCAGGCCCGCCTTCGCTCCTCCGGCTCGCGCAGCATCCCCTGGTCGTACAGCTGGAGATAGCCGCGGATCGCGGACAGCGGGGTGCGCAGCTCGTGCGAGGCGTCGGCGACGAAGCGGCGCAGCTGGGCCGCGCTGCGCTCGCGCGTGCGGTAAGCCGTCTCCACCTGGTGGAGCATGGAGTTCAGGGCCAGCCGCAGCTGCTCGACCTCCTGGGTGGGATGGTGGCTGGAGGGCACCCGCCGGGTGAGGTCCCCCTCCGCGATCGCCGACGACGTCTCCACCATGTCCTCCAGCGGCCGCATCCGCCGCCGCACGCTGAACAGCGTCAGACAGGCCAGCAGGGCCAGCAGCAGGGTCCCCATGGCGAGATCGAGCCGCAGGGCCTTGGCGATGCCCTTGTGGAGGGCGTCCGTCGAGGTCGCCAGCAGGACGTACGTGCCGTCGGACAGCCGGGTCGCCGTCACCCGGTAGGCCGCCCCGTGCACGCTCACGTCGTGCGGATCGGCGTCACGGGTGAGCGCGCCCGGGTCCGTGACGGCGTCCGCCAGCCCCCGCTGGGCCTCGGTCGGCGCGACGCCGAAGAGGGCCACCGCCTCGCCCCGGCCGTCCACGGCGGTGAACACGGAGTCCGGCGCCGGCCGGCCGCCGGAGCCCTCGGGCGCCAGCCGGTCCCGTACGAAGCCCAGCACGCTGAGCGAGTCGATCTGGCGCAGGGTGAGCTGCGAACTCCCCAGCGAGGTGCGCGTCTTGGTGAGCTCGGAGTCGACCTGGCCCAGCAGGTAGTGCCGCATCGCCATGAGGCTGACGGCGGTGGCGGCGACGATGCCGAGCGCCAGCAGGCCCACGTTGGCCGCCGTCAGCTTGGCCCGCAGCGAATGCACGCCGTGCCGGTGCGCCCGCCTCATGCCAGCCTGTATCCCACGCCCCGCCGGGTGGTGATCACCGGCGGCCCCAGGGCGTCCAGCTTGCGCCGCAGATAGCTGATGTAGGTCTCGACGACCGTCGACTCCGGCGGCGTGTGCTCGTACTGCCAGACGTGGCGCAGGAGTTGCTCCTTGGGCACGACCCGGCCGCCGTTGCGCACCAGGAAGCGCAGCAGCGCGTACTCGGTGGGCGTGAGCTCGACCGAGCGGCCCGCGCGGTGCACGCTGTACGTCGTCTCGTCCAGCTCCAGATCGCCGTAACGCAGCGGCGGCCGCTGGGGAAGGACGTCGGCCGGCCGGGTGCGGCGCAGGACGGCGGTGATCCGCGCGACCACCACGTCGATGTCGAACGGCTTGGTGATGTAGTCGTCGCCGAAGCCGAGGGCGCCGACGATCTCGGCGGGCGCGTCCCGCGCGGTGAGGAACACCAGCGCCAGGTCGGGACGGCGGCCGCGCAGTTCACGCCCGAGCGCCCGTCCGTCGCCGTCGGGCAGCATCACGTCGAGCAGCGCCACGTCCGGCCGGGTCCGCTCGGCGAGCGCGAGGGCCTCGCGGACGCCGCCCGCGACCATCACCTCGAAGCGGTGGTAGCGCAGGGCGATGGCGAGGACGTCCGCGATGCTCGGTTCGTCCTCCACGACCAGCACGGTGCCGGAAGCCGTTGTCATGCCCCCAGTATCGGGGGGTCGCGGGCGTCCGGGCCGGTTCGCGCTTTGGAGTTCCTTGAGAGTCACGGCCGTCACATGTCGCCGCGCGCCCCCCGCCGCCGATCCTGGTGCCCAGGACCTGGGGGACCCGTCGATCTGTGTGAGGAGTTGCGACCGTGGCGGCATTGGCTCGCTGGTGCTACCGGCATCGGCTGGTGGTCCTGTTGGTGTGGGTGGGGGCGCTGTTCGGCCTGGGATTCTCGGCCTCGACGGCGGGCACGGACTACGCGAACGTCTTCTCCCTCCCCGACACGGACTCCAAGAAGGCGTACGACCTGATGGAGAAGGCGTTCCCCGCGCGCGCGGGCGACACCGACACGGTCGTGTGGAAGGTCGACGAGGGCTCGGTCCGCGACCGGGACGTGCGGTCCCGGATCCAGCCCGCCCTCGACGACATCGCGAAGATGCCGGGCGTCGGCGGCGTCACCAGCCCCTACGCGGGGGCGGTCACGCAGGTCTCCGGCGACGGCCGGATCGCCTACGCCCAGATCACCTTCACCGAGCAGGCGAACGCGGTGCCCAAGGAGCTCGTCCAGGACGTCATGGACACCGCACAGGGCGCCGAACGCGGCGGTCTGGAGGTCGAGTTGGGGGGTCAGGCGATCCAGCGGGTGCAGGAGCCGCCCACCGGCCTCGCCGAGATGGTCGGCCTCGCGGCGGCCGCGGTCGTGCTGTTCCTCGCCTTCGGCTCCCTGTTCGCGATGCTGCTGCCGCTCGCCGTGGCGGTCTTCGGCGTCGGCATGGGCCTGTTCTCGACCCAGCTGCTCAGCCACGTCACCGACATCCCCGACCTGGCCCCGCTGCTCTCCTCCCTGATCGGCCTCGGCGTCGGCATCGACTACGCCCTGTTCATCGTCACCCGGCACCGCAAGGGCGTCCTGCGCGGCCTCGACCCCGAGGAGTCGGCGGTCACCGCCCTCAACACCTCCGGGCGGGCGGTGCTGTTCGCGGGCGGCACGGTGTGCATCGCGCTCGCCGGCATGCTGGTGACGAACCTGCGCTTCCTGGACGGCGTCGTCATCGGCACGTCCCTGACGGTGGTGCTGAGCGTCCTGGCCGCCACCACGCTGCTGCCCGCCCTGCTGGGCTTCCTCGGCGTGCGCGTGCTCAGCCGCAAGCAGCGCAAGCGTCTCACCGCGTCGGGCCCGGAGCCGGAGAAGGCGAGCACGCCCGCGGCCCGCTGGTCGGCGAGGGTGCAGCGCCGGCCCCGGACGATCGCCGCGATCGCGGTCGTCGTCATGGCCGTTCTCGCGCTCCCCGTGCTGTCGCTCCGCCTGGGCGCCACCGACCAGGGCAACGACGACGGCGCCACGACCACCCGGAAGGCCTACGACCTGCTCGCCGAGGGCTTCGGACCGGGCTTCAACGGCCCGCTCCAGGTCGTCGTGGACGGCGGCGACGCCACCGCGCTCGTCCAGGGCGTCAAGGGCGCCCCGGGCGTCGCCCAGGTGGCCGCGCTGCCGCCCGCGCACGGCGTCACCGTGATCCAGGTGGTCCCCACCACCTCACCGCAGTCGAAGGAGACGGACGCCCTCATCGACCGGCTGCGCGAGGACGTCGTCCCGCAGGCCGGGGTGACGGCGCACGTGGGCGGCGTCACCGCGGTCTCCAAGGACTTCGCGACGGTCACCGGGGACCGCCTGCCCCTGTTCATCGCCACCATCATCGGCCTGGGCTTCCTGCTCCTGCTGGTCGCCTTCCGCTCCCTGGTCGTGCCGCTGACGGCCGCGGTGATGAACCTGATCGCGGCGGCGGCCTCCTTCGGCGTCCTGGTCGCGATCTTCCAGTGGGGCTGGGGCCTGGACCTGCTCGGCCTCGGCAAGGAGGGCCCGATCAACGCCTTCCTGCCGGTCATCATGCTGTCCCTGCTCTTCGGCCTGTCGATGGACTACCAGGTCTTCCTGGTGAGCCGGATGCACGAGGAGTGGGTGCACACCCGGGACAACGCGCGAGCGGTCCGCGTGGGCCTGGCGGAGACCAGCCGGGTCATCAACTCCGCCGCCCTGATCATGGTCTGCGTGTTCCTCGCGTTCGTGCTCAGCGGCGACTCGGGCGCGGCGATGGCGGGCGTCGGTCTCGCGGCGGCCGTCGCCCTGGACGCGTTCATCCTGCGCACGGCCCTCGTCCCGGCCGCGATGCACCTGCTCGGCGACTCCAACTGGTGGCTGCCGCGATGGCTGGAGACGCGGCTGCCCCACCTGGCGGTGGAGCCGAAGGAGGACGAGCCGCGCGAGGCGCCCGCCACGGCCGACGGCGGCCCCGCCTCCGCCGTCCACGGCTTCGTGCGGGACGCGGCCGGCGACCCTGTCGAGGGGGCGACGATGACCCTCATGACGCAGGGCGGCCGGCGGCTGGACCGTGTGACCTCCCTCGCCGACGGCTCCTACATCCTCTCGGTACCCGGCCCGGGAACGTACCTGCTGTCGACGACCGCCTCCTCGTCGGCCGCCCACGCGCGGCGGCTGACGGTCACGACGGACCCCCTGGTCTTCGACGTCGAACTCACCCAGGACGAACTGGACAGCGTGAACTGAGCGGCGACGGGGCCGCCGCGGTCTACACCCCGGCGGCCTCGTCGCCCCCGTCGCCCCATTCCTCGTCCTGCCCGGCCTCGCCCTCGGCGGCCCCCTTCTTCGGGGTCCTCCCGGCGGGGTCCGGCAGGGCGTTGGTCATGCCGGGGAGGAAGTCCGTGAACAGCTCATGCACCTCGAGGACGAGCGGACGCAGCACCCGGAACCGGGCCAGCGCCACACCCCGCGCGGTCAGCCGCGCTCCCCGGCCGGCCAGCCGGTAGCTGCGCTCGCGCCCCTCCGTGCGGTCGTAGATCCAGTACATGACGAGGCCCATCTGCGAGAGCCACATCAACTCGGGGAGGACCTCGCGCAGTTCCGCCGGCACCTTCGCCTTCGACCCCGCGAGCACCTCCCGGTGGACGGCGATGGCCTGCACGCGCGCGGGCTCCGACTCCGCGGAGAACGGGCTGAGCGGGCTGTCGGGGTCGGCGGCGTTCTTGAAGAACTGGACGGCGAACTCGTGGTACGGCCTCGCCACGTCCAGCCAGGTCCGCAGCACCCCCGCCAGCCGGGCCTCCAGGCTCGTCTCCCGCGCCAGGATGTCCCGCACGGCCTCCCGGTGCTCCGCGGCCAGCCGGTCGTAGAAGCCCTGGATCAGGTGCTCCTTGCCGGCGAAGTAGTAGTACGCGTTGCCGACCGACACCCCCGCCTCCTGGGCGATGGCCCGCATCGTCGTCCGGTCGTAGCCGCGTTCCTGGAACAACCGCATCGCGGTCTCCAGGATCAGCGCGCGCGTCTGCTCGGACTTGGACGCCGGAGCGCCCTCGGAGGGCTGGGGCGGGGGAGCGGCCTCGGCGGGACCGTCGTTGTCAGCGGGCACGGAACGAGAGCCTAGTCAGTGCGGCAGTGGCCGTCTGCACAGGTGGGCGGGTGGTGGGTCCAGCCGTCGAACGGGTCGTACGTCCACCCGTCGCCGCGGCGGTAGACGCCCCCGCCCCAGCCGGCGCCGCGCCGGCGACCCTGCCGCCACCTGGCGGCGGAGAGCACGGCGGCCCGCGCGACCTTCGCCCCGGCGGGAGTGCACAGCCGGTGGGACAACGGGCGGTGCTCGCGCAGCGCCCACAGGGTGACGATCCAGGCGGCGGCGCCCTGGTAGACCTGGCCGGCGTCGCCGACGACGGTGATCTCGTCGAGGGTGGCGCGATGGTCGAGGCCGGGGTAGCGGGCGCACGCCTCGGCGGAGCCCGCCGGCACGAACTCCAGCGGCACCAACTGCGGCTGTCCGCGCAGCCAGTCGCTCAGGAACCCGCACAGCGGGCACTCGGCGTCATGGAGGACGGTGAGCCGGCGGACCGGGACGCGGCGGGCGTCCCGGTCGGCGGTGGCCTGTGCGGCCGGTGCGGCCTCAGGGGCCGTCATGGTGTTCACGCCCCGGTCGCGGGCGCCGACGGAGCGGTCCAGCCCTGCGGGGCGACCGGCGGCACCTGCTCGCGCTCCATGATCCCGCGCCGCCGGATCCGGTTCAGCACGTAGACGTTGGCCAGGTGCATCGCCCCGAGCACCAGCAGCACCACGCCCAGCTTCGTCGACAGGGCCTCGAAGACGCCTCGGACGTCCTCGACGGTGTCGTCGCCGCTCAGGTAGAGGGCGACGAAGCCGAGGTTGACGAGGTAGAAGCCGACCACCAGAAGGTGGTTGACGGCGTCGGCGAGCTTCTCGTTCCCCTGGAGCACGTCGGCGAGGAAGACCCGCCCGTTGCGGCTGAGGGTCCTGGCCACCCAGATCGTCAGGCCGATGCTGACGATCAGGTAGATGACGTAGGCGATGACCGTGCGGTCCATGTTCCCCACCTTTATCTTGAACGCGTTCAAAACGCTGTCGAGGTTGACTGTAGCGCTGTTTTTGAACACGTTCAACACTGCGTCGGGACGGAGCCGCGGCCCCTAACGCCGGCCCAGCTCGGGCCGCTTGGAGTAGTCCGTGAAGCCCAGGACGTTCCCCCAGGGGTCGGCGATCTCGACGGTCCATCCGGTGGCCACGGCGAACGGCGGGTCGAGCGGGGGGATGCCGGCCTCGGCCAGCCGACCGGCCGTCGCCCGCGCGTCCGCCACCTCCAGCCATACGCGCGTGGCCGGCCACGGCGGCGGACGGCGCCCGAGGGCCTCCTCCCGCCGCAGCAGGACGCCGGGGGTCTCGCCCCCGACCTTCAGCGACGCGATCCCGCCCTCGTCGAACCGGAACGCCACAGTGAACCCGGCCCGCTCGTAGAACCCCACGGCCTCGCCGAGATCCCCGACCGGCAGCAGCACGTTGTCGAACCCGAGCAGGTCGTACGACTGATCGTCTGACATGCAGTCAGATTAAGTACGGAGGCGCGGACGGCTGCCAGGACCTGACCGGGGGGTCACCCGGCCGGAGGACGGGCCGCGCGCGACAGCCGCCGCTGGGTCGCAGGCGACCCGGAGGACTGCCCGCGCCGCCGGCTCGGCCCCGACCCGCAGTGGTACACGTCGTGGTGACGGGGGGTCAGTCGCTCGCCCTCGGCCGGCCCGCCGCGAGGATCTCGGCTGCGCTCAGAGTGACCTCGGCGCGGACCCGGAGTGGTACATGTCGTGGTGACCCGGCTCAGTCGCTCTTCTTCGGGCGGCCCGCCGCGAGGATCTCGGCGGCCTCCAGCGTGACCTTGGCCCCGATGACGTCGGGCAGCGTGACGGACTGGCCGGGCGCGTAGAACTGGTGGTTGTCGTAACCGCCCACGACCGGCTCGGTGAGGACGTGGACGCGCTGGTGCCTACGGTCGACGATGACGTAGACGGGCACCTTCGCCTGGGCGTACGCGGCGACCTTCGTCCTGAGGTCGTCCTTCCGGTTCCCCGAGGTCACTTCCAGGACCAGACGGAAGCAGCCGGGGTCGTACGCGTTGTTCTCCACGAAGTGGTCGTCGATGTCGGCGTCGACGATCACGAGGTCGGGAATGGCATAGTCCTCCGCGCCCGTCGGCAGCCACAGCCCGACGTTCTGCAGGACCTCGGTCTCCGTGCCGTGCAACCCAGCAGCGATGAAGGGAATCATGAGCTGGGTCAGGGCGCGGGCGTGCGGGGCGTCCGGTGACGGTGTCACGAGGAGGTGGCCTCCGATGATCTCGACGCGGTAGCCCGGATGACGCTCCATGATCTCGTCGGCGATGGCCGTCAGCGAGAACGGCTCGTCGGCGTAGGGCTGCTCGACGGATGCAGCGGACATCGCGTGCCTCCTCGGGGCTGGTGTCGAGACCATCATCGTAGGCCGGGCACCACGCCGGTGTCCTTCTTGATCACGTCCACCCGATCGTGGCGCCGGCACGCCGAAGGGCCCCGCCCCGGCGTGAACCGGGAGACGAGGCCCTCGACGACGTGCCGGAGAAAGGCGTCAGAAGCGGCGCGTGATCAGCGCCCGCTTCACCTCCTGGATCGCCTTGGTGACCTCGATGCCACGCGGGCAGGCGTCCGTGCAGTTGAACGTCGTGCGGCAGCGCCAGACGCCGTCCTTGTCGTTCAGGATCTCCAGCCGCTGCTCGCCCGCCTCGTCACGCGAGTCGAAGATGAAGCGGTGGGCGTTGACGATCGCCGCCGGGCCGAAGTACTGCCCGTCGTTCCAGAACACCGGGCAGGACGACGTGCAGGCCGCGCACAGGATGCACTTCGTGGTGTCGTCGAACCGCTCGCGGTCCTCCGCGGTCTGGAAGCGCTCGCGCGTCGGCTCGTTGGTGTCCTTCGTGATCAGGAAGGGCATCACGTCGCGGTAGGCCTGGAAGAACGGCTCCATGTCGACGACCAGGTCCTTCAGGACCGTCAGGCCCTTGATGGCCTCGACCGTGATCGGCTTCTCGGGGTTGATGTCCTTGATCAGCGTCTTGCACGCCAGACGGTTCTTGCCGTTGATCCGCATCGCGTCCGAACCGCAGATGCCGTGGGCACAGGAGCGGCGGAACGTGAGGGTGCCGTCGACGTCCCACTTGATCTTGTGGAGGGCGTCCAGGACGCGCTCCTTCGGGTCGATCTCCAGCTGGAAGTCTTCCCAGACCGCCTCGGCCGAGACCTCGGGGTTGAAGCGGCGCACGCGGAGGGTGACCGTGATGTACGGGGAGTCGGCGAAGCCGGGCTCGGGGGCGCCGGCCGCGTCCGCCTTGTCGAGGGTCGGGGTTGCCATCAGTACTTACGCTCCATCGGCTGGTAGCGGGTCTGGACGACCGGCTTGTAGTCGAGACGGACCGTCTCGGTGCCGTCGTCGCCCACCTCGCGGTACGCCATGGTGTGGCGCATGAAGTTGACGTCGTCGCGGTTGGGGTAGTCCTCGCGGTAGTGACCGCCGCGGGACTCCTTGCGGGCCAGCGCGGAGATCGCCATGACCTCGGCCAGGTCCAGGAGGTTGCCCAGCTCGACGGCCTCCAGCAGGTCCGTGTTGAACCGCTTGCCCTTGTCCTGGATCGACACGTTCCGGTAGCGCTCGCGCAGCTCGGCGATCTTCTCGACCGCCGTCTTGATCGTCTGCTCCGTGCGGAACACCATGACGTTCGCGTCCATGGTCTCCTGCAGCTCGCGGCGCAGGACCGACACGCGCTCGGTGCCCGTCGACGCCCGCAGCCGCTCCACCTGGGAGACGACCAGCTCGGCCGGGTTCTCCGGCAGCTCGACGAAGTCCGCCTTCTGGCTGTACTCGGCGGCGGCGATGCCCGCCCGGCGGCCGAACACGTTGATGTCCAGCAGCGAGTTCGTGCCCAGACGGTTGGCGCCGTGCACCGACACGCAGGCGACCTCGCCGGCCGCGTACAGGCCCGGGACGACCGTGGTGTTGTCGCTCAGGACCTCGCCCTCGACGTTCGTCGGGATGCCGCCCATCGCGTAGTGCGCGGTGGGCTGGATCGGGATCGGGTCCGTGTACGGCTCGATGCCGAGGTAGGTCCGCGCGAACTCGGTGATGTCCGGGAGCTTCGCGTCCAGCTGCTCCGGCGGGAGGTGCGTGAGGTCCAGGTAGACGTGGTCGCCCTCGGGACCGCAGCCGCGGCCCTCGCGGATCTCCGTGTAGATGGACCGGGACACGACGTCGCGGGACGCCAGGTCCTTCATGACCGGCGCGTACTTCTCCATGAAGCGCTCGCCGTCCTTGTTGCGCAGGATGCCGCCCTCACCGCGGGCGCCCTCCGTCAGCAGGATGCCCATGCGCCAGATGCCGGTCGGGTGGAACTGGAAGAACTCCATGTCCTCCAGCGGCAGCCCGCGCCGGTACACGGCCGCCTGGCCGTCACCGGTCAGGGTGTGCGCGTTCGACGTCACCTTGAAGAACTTGCCGCAGCCGCCGGAGGCGTAGATCACGGCCTTCGCCTGGAAGACGTGGATCTCGCCGGTGGCCAGCTCGTACGCGACGACGCCCGCCGACCGCTTGACGCCGTCGACCTCGGTGATCAGCTGGTCGAGGACGTAGAACTCGTTGTAGAACTCCACGCCCTCCTTCACGCAGTTCTGGTACAGCGTCTGCAGGATCATGTGACCGGTGCGGTCGGCCGCGTAGCAGGACCGGCGGACCGGGGCCTCGCCGTGGTTGCGGCTGTGACCGCCGAAGCGGCGCTGGTCGATCGTGCCGTCGGGCGTCCGGTTGAACGGCAGGCCCATCTTCTCCAGGTCGAGGACGGAGTCGATGGCCTCCTTCGCCAGGATCTCGGCGGCGTCCTGGTCGACCAGGTAGTCACCGCCCTTGACCGTGTCGAAGGTGTGCCACTCCCAGTTGTCCTCCTCCACGTTGGCGAGCGCGGCGGCCATGCCGCCCTGCGCGGCGCCCGTGTGGGAGCGGGTGGGGTAGAGCTTGGTCAGCACGGCGGTGCGGCTGCGCTTCGTCGACTCGATGGCGGCGCGCATACCGGCGCCGCCGGCGCCGACGATGACGGTGTCGTACTTGTGGATCTTCATGATTCTCGCAACCCCGTGCCTAGCGGATGTTCGGGTCGAAGGTGAAGATCACCAGCGTGCCCAGCAGGATGGTGAACACCGTGGCGGTGTAGAGCAGGCCCTTCAGCCAGAGCCGGGTGTTCGCGCGCTCCGCGTAGTCGTTGACGACCGTGCGCAGACCGTTCGCGCCGTGCAGCATCGCGAGCCACAGCATCAGCAGGTCCCAGACCTGCCAGAACGGGGAGGCCCAGCGGCCGGCCACGAAGGCGAAGCCGATCTTGGAGACGCCGCCGTCCAGGACGAGCTGGATCAGCAGGTGCCCCAGGACCAGGACGACCAGCACGACGCCGGACAGGCGCATGAACAGCCAGGCGCCCATCTCGAAGTTGCCCCGGGTGGACTTCGGGGTCTTCCTCGTGCGCTGGCGCGGGGCCTCGATGACGGGCGCCGGGTTGTCGACGCTGTAGAGCGGGCCGCCCTCGACGGGGCCGACGCCGGCTGCGGTGGATTCAGTGGTGGCCATCGGTGTCAGCTCCCGAACAGTTCACGAGCGGCGTGGCCGAGGACGGGGTAGATCGCCCCGAGCATCAGCACCAGCCACAGGCCGACGACGCTCCAGAGCATCTGCTTCTGGTAGCGCGGGCCCTTCGACCAGAAGTCGACGGCGATGACGCGCAGACCGTTGAGCGCGTGGAAGAGGATGGCGGCGACGAGGCCGTACTCCAGCAACGCGACGATCGGGGTCTTGTAGGTGGCTACGACCTTGTCGTAGTCCTCGGGGGAGACACGCACGAGCGCGGTGTCGAGCACGTGGACGAACAGGAAGAAGAAGATGAGGACGCCGGTGACTCGATGAGCCACCCAGGACCACATTCCTTCCCGGCCGCGGTACAGCGTTCCAGCCGGCACGGAAGAACCCTCCGGGAGCGGGGATCAGGGCCTGCCGGCTTCGGCGTCGGACGGGCCCGGCCGGGTACGGTCCACCGGCCCCCAGCATCGTAGCGATGCGTCGGCGCCGGGCTTACGCCGGGCCTACCGGTGTGATCAAAGTGGCACGCGGATGGGTGAGCGTCCCCGGCTCCCGGGGCGGGTTGTGCGGGCATGTGCCCCGGGCTGTGGCGTTATGCGCCCTCTGCGGATCCGTCGTGCCCGGCCGCGCCGTGCGGCCGTGTCGCCCGGGTCAGAGCCCCGCGCCCCGGAAGCGGCTCGCCAGACGTGCCTTCCCGAGGCGGCGAAGCTCCTCCGCCGCGACCACCCGTTCGTCCTCCGGATCGTTCGCCAATCGTGACCGGATGCCCTGCAGGACGTGGTCCAGGCGCTCGTCCGGCGGGACGGCCGCCAGGCAGATGACGAAGGCGTGGCCGAAGCGCGCCTCGTAGGCCGCGTGCGCCGCGCTCAGCGCCGTGTGGGCCGCGCCGTACGCGTCCTCCGGCAGGGCGGGGAGGGCCTCCGCGGCCAGCGCCTCCGCCAGATCGCCCGACGTCAGGTCGTACGCGGCCTCGTCCGACGCGGCCAGCAGGGCGTCCAGCGTCGGGTAGGGGCGGTGGTCGGCGACGCGACGGGCCCAGCTGAGACTGCGCAGGCAGGCGAGGAGGGTGCGGTGCGCCTCGTCGACGGGGGCGGTGTTGAAGCCGTCGAGCAGGGGCACGCGTGAGGTCCGGGTCTGCGCCGGTATGGCGAGGCAGCCGGAGAGCGGGGAGGGAGGGTGCGCAGGCAGCGTGGATCCTCGCGTCACGTGTGATGTGGCAGGGGATGCCGTGAAAGATGTGTCGCTACGTTATCGAGAGCGGTCAGGACGTGTCCGACGGACGCTCGAACTTCACTCGAACGAGAGAGTTTCCGAACGTGTCGTAGACCCCGTCGCGCGGTCTCGACGCGCCTCCCCGGGGTGAGGGTCGTACGGTGGGCGGGGTGAGCAGGCACAGGCATCGGCGTCCGACGCCGAACGGGAAGCCACAGCGCGGGCCGCAGCGGACGGTGGCGCTGCGGGCGCTGACGGCGGGCGGACTGGTGGCCGCGCTGGGCGTCGGACTGGGCGTGTGGGCCTCGTCGGGGCAGGACTCCGGCACGTCGGCCGGGTCGGCCGCCTCCCGGCAGGCCGCCGGCACCTCGGCCGGCGACTCCGCCGCCGTACCGCCGCCGGCCGCCCCGACGCCCAGCCGCTCGTACGCCCTGTCCACCGTCCCCCGGACCATCCCCGCCGTCCGCGCGCACACCCCGGCCCGCGGCCCCGGCTGGCGTCCCGCCTCCACCCGCCGGGTCGTGGTGAGCGACGCCGCCCTCGCCGACGAGGGGCGGCTGATCGCCGGCGAGCTGGGACTGACGTACGCCGGCCGCAAGAACGACGTGCGCGCCGGGGACCTGCGGCTGGCTCTCAACGACGACGAGGGCGCGAACCCGCAGTCGTACACCATGACCGTGCGCGGCGGGCGGGTCACCATCAGCGGGCCCTCCGACGCCGGCGTCTTCTACGGGACCCGCACCCTCAAGCAGGAGGTGCACGGCGGCCGAACCGCGCCGGAGGGCGTCGTGCGCGACCAGCCGGCCAAGCCGCAACGCGGGTTCACGCTGGACATCGCGCGCAAGTACTTCAGCCCCGGCTGGATCGAGGACCGGGTGCGCGAGCTCGGCGACCTCAAGTACAACCAGCTCGGCCTGCACTTCTCCGACGACCAGTCCTTCCGGATCCAGTCCGACACCCACCCGGAGATCGTCGCCCGCCAGCACCTAACCAAGGCCCAGGTGAAGAAGATCGTCGACCTCGCGGCGAGCCGGCACATCACCGTCGTGCCGGAGATCGACTCGCCCGGCCACCTGGGCGCCGTCCTCGCCGCCCACCCCGAGCTGCAGTTGCGCAACGCGGGCGGAGCGGCCACCCGCGGCGCGATCGACATCTCCAGGGACGACTCCGCGAACCTCCTCGACGACCTGCTGGACGAGTACGCCGGCGTCTTCCCCGGCGCCTACTGGCATCTCGGCGGCGACGAGTACCAGGCGCTGACGGTGTCCGACCCGGCCGCCTCCTACCCCCAGCTCGCCGCCGCCGCGAAGGCCCGGTACGGCTCCGGCGCGGGCGTGGCCGACCTGACCACCGGCTGGCTCAACGACCGCGCCGACACCGTCCGCGCCCACGACCGGACCCTGCGGGCGTGGAACGACGGCTTCTTCCGCGGCACGTCGGTCAAGCCGGCCTCCGACCTCGTGGTCGCGTACTGGACGGGCAAGGAGATCGGGGCCCGCCCGCCCGTGGAGTACCTGAGCGCGGGGCGCAAGATGCTCAACTACAACGACGAGTACCTCTACTACGTCCTCGGCGAGCCCAACGACTTCGCCTACCCGACCGGGCGGCGCATCTACGAACAGTGGACCCCGCGGGTGCTGCGCGGCACGACGCCGGTGCCCGCGAAGTACGACGCCCAGATCCTCGGCGGCTCCTTCTCGGTCTGGTGCGACCTCGCGAACTCCCAGACACAGGACCAGATCGCGGCCGGCATCCGCATGCCGCTGCGGGCGACCTCGCAGAAGCTGTGGGACGCCGGGACACCCGAGCTGTCCTGGACGCAGTTCACGGCACTGGCGAACAGGCTCGGCTGAGCACCTCCCCGGACGACTCGCACGTGGCCGAAACCAACCGCCTGTGACACTCCTGGCCCGTCGCACGCAGTAAGGGGAACTGCGGGCTCCGTAAGGTAGGCGCCCTGGCGAGGGAGGCGTGGATGAGCCTGGTGGAACTGATCGCTCAGGCCGACGAGCGCGGACTGGCCGCCAGCGGGCTGGCTTGTTTGGATCGCTGCATACCCCTGCTGGGGGGTGACGACGAGATCCTGCGCCCCCTGTGGGGCAATCTCACGGAGGACTCCGACGCCGCCGACTGGGGCGAGCTGGTGGGGCGGGCGCGCGACAAGCTCGGCGCCGCTCCGGAAGAGGGCGACGAGGCCGGACTCCTCGCCCACCGGATGCTGGCCGCCGCCCCGGACGACCGCAGCGCCGCGGGTGTGCGGGTGTGGGCCGACGCCTGCTCCGTCGCCTCGCTCCAGATCCATCGCCTCCTCGACCCGACGACGGACGGCGTCCCGGTCGACTCCCGCCGCGAGGGCCGCACCGAGGGCATGTCGCCCCTCGTCGCCGCAGAACTGCGCCGCCAGGTCACCGTCCTGGAGGTCCTCGCCGGCCACGGCGCGAGCGGCCTGCGCCGCGCGCTGGAGGTGTCCACGGAGGGCCGCCGGGTACTGCGCGCGGTGGTGTCCCGGCGGGCCCGTGGACGTACGTGAGCGCGGTGCGGGGGACCTGGGGCGGTCCTGCGCCGGTTACGGGAAGACGCCGGATCCGAGTGACGCGACCGGCGGCGGCCCCGCTCTACGAAGTGTGACGCGTAGGACGACCGACCACACCGACCGGACCGGCCACACCGACCGGACCGAGCAAACCCACCGGACCGGCCACACGGACGGGACCGGCCACACCGACCGGACCGAACAAACCCACCGGACCGGCCGCACGGACGGGACCGGCCACACCGACCGGACCGAGCAAACCCACCGGACTGGCTACACCGACGAAACCGGTCGGCTCGACGGGATCGACCGGGCCGATGGGATCGACCGGGCCGATGGGATCGACCGGGCCGATGGGACCGATGGGACCGATCGGGCCGATGGCCGCGATCGGAGGGATCCGCCCGAGCGGCCCGCCCGCCCCTCCGCCGCCGCAAGACCCGTGCGGTGGGCGGCCGAGGCGGTGGCCGCCGTGCCCGAGGGCATGCGCCCGCAGCTCGACCGCTCGGCGCAGAGCCTGTGGCGCGTCGACCGCCTGATCGAGGACCTGCGGCGCGAGAGCCCGCCGTACGCGGCCGTGGAGGGCGTCCTGCGCGGGCTCGGCGCGTACGCCGGCGAGGTGATCGTCCGGCAGACCGGCGCCGAGTGGTGGGCCACCGGGGGTGACCACTGGATCCGCACCCCCGACGGCCGCCTCTGGGACCCCCTGGACGAGGCCCGCCGCTGCTTCGCCGGCCACGGCTCGCTGCGGTTGCTGTGCCGGGACGCGATGCGGGGGCGGCGGTGACCGCGGGCTGACGGGAGCTCCGATGGGACGGTCGTGACGAACGAGGCCTCCCGGGGCTCGTGACGTCCCGGCTCCGTCCTGCCGGGTACAGCGGGCCGCGGCGCGACCGCGCGCTGTGACACTTCCGTGCGGTCCGGCGCTGATGACCGTGGGGGCGCGGTCGCATCCGGACCGGTGTTCGGCGGGGGAGCCGCGTGCCCGCACCGAACTCCGTACGAACGAGGAAAGTCTTGGGCCAGGGAGGGGAACCCCGGCGCGCGCACGCCTGCGACGGGGAACTGGGGGCGGCCGTGGCGCGGGCCCAGGACGGGGACGAGGCGGCGTTCGCCGTGGCGTACCGGATCGTCCAACCCGGACTGCTCGGCTATCTGCGCGGGATCGTCGGCGACGAAGCGGAGGACGTGGCCTCGGACGCCTGGCTGGAGATCGCCCGGGACCTGGGGCGGTTCCGCGGCGACGGGGCCGGGTTCCGGGGCTGGACGGCGACCATCGCCCGGCACCGGGCCCTCGACCACCTGCGCCGGCTGCGGGTGCGGCCGCGCTCGGCGGCGCTGGAACAGGACGCCGTCCTCGACCTGCCCGGGCCGCAAAGCACCCATGACCTGGCGCTGGAGTCCCTCTCCACCGCGCAGGCCATGGAACTGCTGCGCGGGCTGCCGCGGGACCAGGCGGAGGCCGTGCTGCTGCGGGTCGTCATCGGACTGGACGGCCCGGCCGCGGCCCGGGTGCTCGGCAAGCGGCCCGGCGCCGTGCGCACGGCCGCGCACCGGGGACTGAAGCGACTGGCCGGTCAGCTGGGCGTCGCGGCCGGGGGTGTGACGGATGGCGGGTCCGCGACGCTGGGGGAGTCGGCGTGAACGCCGGCGTCCACGAGCCGTATGGATCACCGAGTGATCGGTGCGCGGCCGGTGGACCGGCGGCGACGAACGGGCCGAAACGGACATCGGGGACGGGACAGAGGCGGGAACGGACATGGGTGAACGGCTGAACGACGGCGCGGGCCACAGCCGTCGGCGCGCACGCCCTGACGACGCCCTCGCCGGCCCGCCGGAGCTGGAGGCGCTGCTCGCCCGGGCCCTGTGCGCGCCGGACGACCGCCTGCACGAGGGCGGTGAGGGCGAGCGGCGGGCCGTCGCCGCCTTCCGTGCCGCCCGTGCCGCCCGGGACGCCCGGGACGCCCGTGCCGCCCGTGCCGCGGGGGCCGCGGGGGCCGCCGGGGCCGCGGGGGCCGCCGGGGCCGCGCGGACGCACCGGCTCAGCAACCGGCGCCGGGACGACTGGCGGCCCCGGGCCCGTCGGCACACCGCCCGCTCGCTGCGGGTCACGCTCTGCGCGCTGATCGCCGGTCTCGCGCTGGGCGGCGCGGCGTTCGCCGCGATCGGCTCCGGCACGGACGGCGACGGCGACGGCGGGGTCGCGGTCGGGATCCGCGGTGGCGACGACGGTGACCGGGGCCGGCCGCGGCCGTCGGCGGGGGCGGCCACGGATCCGCCCGGGGCGCTCGTCGGCCCGTCCGCCACGGGCGACGACGACCGGGACCGTCCCGCGCGGCCCGAGGACGCCGAGGCCCGCTGCCGCGCCTACGAGAAGGTCCGGGGACGGCGTGACGCCCTGGACTCCACCGCCTGGAAGCGGCTGGTGACGGCGGCGGGCGGCGAGCAGAACGTCGAGGCGTACTGCGATGGGGCCGACGGCCCGGGCAAGGCCGGCAAGAGCGCCCTTGCCCGGAAGACCGGGAAGACCGGGAAGACGGGCGAGAGCAACCAGACCAGTCAGGCCGGGAAGGCCGGGAAGACGGGCGAGAGCAGCCAGACCAGTCAGGCCGGTAAGGCCGGCAAGAGCGGTAAGAGCGGTAAGAGCGATAAGGCCGGCACGGGCGAGGAAACGGACGGGGGCGGCAGGTCCATCCAGCCGGACGCGTCCGCGCAACCCGGCAGGTCGGCCGAACCCGAGACCTTCGAGACCTCCGAGACGCCCGAGAAGCCCGGGAAGCCGTCCGCCCAGCCGAAGGCGGAGGCGAAGGGCGTCGGGGTCGGGGTCGGGGCCGGGGCCGGGGGCGGGGAAGAGGGATGACCGTGGCGGCCAAGGCAACGGCCGAGGCCGCCACCCCTGGCCTGGCAGCAGCACGAAGGGTCTCTGCAACAGCTCTACGACGAGCGCCGGCGGGGTGCCCGGCCCGGTGCCGGGCCGGGTCCGCGGCTGATCCTGTGCGGCTCAGCGATGAGCGTCATGCATGAACCTTCAACTCCAAGATCTTCGGGCCGCACTTCGAGGACCTGGCCCGCGACTTCACCCGTCGTCATGCCCACACCCTGTTGCCCGGTGGGCTGCCCGGCCCCATCGGCACCACCGAGGTCGCCGACCCGGCCGCCCGGACCAAGCACGAGGTCGATGTCATCGCCCTGGCCGCCGGCGAGCGCCCGCAGGCTCCCCGCGCGAGGATCGCGCTCCTGGGCGGGGCCAAGGCGACCGCCGCCCGCCGCGGGACCGGTGACCTGGAGCGCCTGGAACGTATCCGTACGCTCCTCGCGGACCAGGGGTACGACACCGCTGCCACCACGTTGGCCCTGTACTCATTGCAGGGCTTCCAGCCCGACCTGGTTGAACTGGCGCACGGTCGTGGCGACGTCCTCCTGGTCGATCTGCCCACCCTCTACAGCGGCTGACAAGGGCGGCCCCCAGACCTTCGTCAACGGCCGCACAAAGCAGCAGTCAGAGCGGGGAGTCCGCGACAACGGCCGGAGCCGCCACCCCCCACAGGAGAGGCCCCGGCCGTCGCGCGGTACGGGCCGCGCGGCGGCCCGTACTCCCTACAGCGCCGTGAGTGCGATTTCTGTCACACCCCGAGCACGTCCACTGCGTCACGAGTTAGTTGCATGTTCTACGGACATGGACGTGCGGCTGTTTCAGGTCGTAACGTGCCTTTCGCGCCGGACGGCCAAGCGGCAGACCACCGCACACGACCTGCGGTCCTCAGAAACCGCGCACCATCGACCGAGGAACCACGACGTGGGGGACGACGCGGAGCTGACAGCCGCGGTGCTCGCGGCACAGGACGGGGACGAGAGCGCGTTCCGCACCGTGTACCGCGCGGTGCACCCGCGGCTCCTCGGGTACGTGCGCACGCTGGTCGGCGATCTCGACGCCGAGGACGTGACCTCCGAGGCCTGGCTGCAGGTCGCCCGGGACCTGGACCGCTTCAGCGGCGACGCGGACCGCTTCCGCGGCTGGGCCGCCCGGATCGCGCGCAACCGGGCCCTGGACCACATACGCATGCGCGGCCGGCGCCCGGCGACGGTCGCCGACGAGACCGAGCTGACCGGCCGGGCCGCCGAGTCCGACACCGCGGGTGAGGCCATGGAGGCGCTGGCCACCGGCCGCGCCCTCGGCCTCATCGCCCGGCTGCCGCAGGACCAGGCCGAGGCCGTCGTCCTGCGTGTGGTGATGGGCCTGGACGCCAAGACGGCCGCCGAGACGCTCGGCAAACGGCCCGGCGCGGTCCGCACGGCCGCGCACCGCGGCCTGAAGAGGCTGGCGGAACTGCTCGGGGACGATCCGGAGTCGGCCGGGGCGCTCGACGCGCTGCCGCCTCAACGAGGGCCGCGTTCACGCGCGGTGACGTCGGCGGGTGTGACGCATGTGCGCACGCGGACGCAGAAGGACATGTGATGGCCGACGAGCAGGACAGGTGGCTGGACCGCGAAACGGCGGAGCGTCTGCTGCGCGGTGAGTCACCCGACAACGCTGTCGACGGCACGGCCCGGGACGAGGCCGAGCGGCTCGCCCGGACCCTGCGCGCACTGTCCGCGCTGTCCGCGCCGGCCCCGCAGCCCCCGCGCGACGACGAGGAGCTGCCCGGCGAGGCCGCGGCCCTGGCCGCCTTCCGCAAGGCGCACGCGGACCGCACGGACCTCGCGCGGCCCGAGACGTTCGCCGCCGGCGCCGGGGCGGACGCCGGCCTGGTGCGCATCGGCGGTCCGGTCCGGGACTCCGGCCGCCCGCCCCGCTGGAGCCGCCCCGCGCGGCTGGGGCTGGCGGCGGCGCTGGCCGTCGGGATGGTCGGCGGGGTCGCGGTGGCGAGCGGGACGGGCGTCCTGCCGACCCCGTTCGGCCGCGCGGAGCCGGGCCGCCCGGTGACCTCCGTCTCCACCCCGGCGTCCCCGGACCGCGCGCTCGCCCCGTCGTCCGCGGACGCCTCGGACCGTCCCGTCCCCGGCGGCCCGGCCGGGACGACGACACCCGGGGACGACGGGATCTCCGGCGGCTCGGCCGCCGGAGGCGGCACGGCGAGCGAGGGCGCCTCGGCGGCCCCGGGCCCTCGCGCGGCGTGGCCGCCCGCCGCGGCCGCGTCCTGCCGTGAGCTGAACGCGGGCAAGACCCTGGACTCCGAGCACCGGCGCGCCCTGGAGCACCGCGCGGGCGGTTCGAAGCGCGTGGCGGCGTACTGCGCCGGCGTTCTCGACGGCGCCGGCGGGAGCGCCCGCGGCGAGGACCGCGGCACGGGCAAGGGGCGCGGCACGGGCAGGGACGCCAAGGGCGGGGACACCGCGAAGGGGCGGGGCGACCGAGGGAGCCAGGGCGGGGCGAGCGGCTCGGGCGGCGCGTCCGGCCGGGGCGACGCCGACGACGATCGCGACGGCGGCCACGGACGCCAGGGCGTCTCCCCTGGCGGCAGGAGCGGCAACGGCGGGAAGGCCGGGAACGGCGGGAATTCCGGGAACGGGAAGGGCGCAGGCGGCGGTGGCCGCGGCCACCACGACGGCCGCCGTCACCATGGCCACTGACGTCGCTCGCTTCACTGACGTCACTGACGCCTCTCTGTCATAGACGCCGCTGACCTGCGGTTTTCCCAGTCCTCGAAATTTTTCGGCGCGAGGTGTGACGTTTTCCGCTGGTGGAACGCAGTAACAAGTGAGCCGACTGGTCATCGGCCCTTGCACTGAGCCGGGGTTCCCCCCGTACCTTCGGCTCGTGCGCCTGGCGCGGGCGGGACACGTTCCCCCGGTCCCGTCCGCGCCCCTGAAGCCTTTGAACGTCTCCGGGCGCGCCCCGCGCTCTCCTGCATGGTGAGGACCGGCGTCTGCGGCCATCCTGTGAGGAAGGTCCCAGCGCGGAGACACCAGCGGGGAGACACCGGCGGGAGGCATCGCACCCATGGCGCGTGAGTCGGAGTCCGGACTGCCCATCGAGCCCGTCTACGGCCCGCAGGATCTGGCCGGCTGGGATCCTTCCGAGAAGCTGGGCGAGCCCGGCGGCTACCCCTTCACCCGGGGCGTGTACCCGTCGATGTACACCGGCCGCCCCTGGACCATGCGCCAGTACGCGGGCTTCGGCACCGCGGCGGAGTCCAACGCCCGCTACCGGCAGCTCATCGCCCACGGCACGACGGGCCTGTCGGTCGCCTTCGACCTGCCCACCCAGATGGGCCACGACTCCGACGCCCCGATCGCCCACGGCGAGGTCGGCAAGGTGGGCGTGGCCGTCGACTCGGTCGAGGACATGCGGGTGCTGTTCGGCGGGATACCGCTGGACGAGGTCTCGACGTCGATGACGATCAACGCGCCCGCGGCGCTGCTCCTGCTGATGTACCAACTGGTCGGCGAGGAACAGGGCGTCCCGGCGGCGCGGCTCGCCGGCACGGTCCAGAACGACGTCCTCAAGGAGTACATCGCGCGCGGGACGTACATCTTCCCGCCGAAGCCCTCGCTGCGGCTGACCGCCGACGTCTTCCGGTACTGCAGGGCCGAGATGCCGAAGTGGAACACCATCTCGATCTCCGGCTACCACATGGCGGAGGCGGGGGCCTCGCCCGCGCAGGAGATCGCCTTCACCCTGGCGGACGGCGTCGAGTACGTGCGGACGGCGGTGGCGGCGGGGATGGACGTGGACGACTTCGCGCCCCGGCTCTCCTTCTTCTTCGTGGCCCGCACGACGATCCTCGAAGAGGTCGCCAAGTTCCGCGCCGCGCGCCGGATCTGGGCCCGGGTGATGAGGGAGGAGTTCGGCGCGCGCAACCCGAAGTCGCTGATGCTGCGCTTCCACACACAGACGGCGGGCGTCCAGCTGACGGCCCAGCAGCCCGAGGTGAACCTGGTCCGGGTCGCGGTCCAGGGCCTGGCCGCGGTCCTGGGCGGCACCCAGTCCCTGCACACCAACTCCTTCGACGAGGCGATCGCGCTGCCGACCGACAAGAGCGCGCGCCTCGCCCTGCGCACCCAGCAGGTGCTGGCCTACGAGACGGACGTGACGGCGACCGTCGACCCCTTCGCGGGCTCCTACGTCGTCGAGAAGATGACCGACGACGTCGAGGCGGCGGCCGTGGGGCTGATGAGGAGGGTCGAGGACCTCGGCGGGGCGGTGGCGGCCATCGAGCACGGCTTCCAGAAGAGCGAGATCGAGCACAACGCCTACCGCATCGCCCAGGAGACCGACTCCGGCGAGCGGGTCGTGGTCGGCGTCAACCGTTTCCGCCTCGACGCCGAGGAGCCCTACGAGCCGCTCCGGGTCGACCCGGCCATCGAGGCCCGGCAGGCCGAACGGCTCGCCGGTCTGCGGGCCGGGCGCGACCGGCGGGCGGTGGACGCGGCCCTGGACGCCCTGAAGAAGGCCGCGGAGGGCGAGGACAACGTCCTGTACCCGATGAAGGACGCGCTGCGCGCCCGGGCGACGGTGGGCGAGGTGTGCGACGCCCTCCGAGGGGTCTGGGGGACGTACGTGCCGTCGGACACGTTCTGAGCCCGACGGCGGCCGCCCCTGGCCCCCAACAGATGGAGGGCCACCGGCCAGGTTTCCCTGGCGAGGTCCTGTGTTGGTCCCTAGCGCGGCCCGCGGCGGGCGCGGTACCCGGCCGTCCCCGCCTCCGTCTCGCCCGCCCAGCCCACATAGCCGTCCGGGCGGACCAGGAAGACCCCGTCGTCCAGCGTGCGTCGTCGCCGGGATCGCCGCGCGCCACGGGGTCGGATGGACCGGGGCCCGCACGTGGCGGTTCGGCGGCCGGGCGCGCTCCGGCGGGACCCGGCGCCGCCGGAAGATCGATCCCGGAACATGGACAGATCCGGCGTGCCTCGAGTGGTCCGTGGTATCCGTGAAGGGAGGAAGAAGTGTGGGAGCCGACCGGAAATCGGCGGAGTTTACCCATCTCCCACAGCAGCCATGCGCCGCGCGGCCGACTTTTCTTCGCCTGACGGGTTGAAGTTTTGTTGATCGTAGGTCGGTCGACCGCTTCGGCGTCCTACCCTTCAGAGGGTGAAGCAACTGATGTCCCGAGAGTCCGAGGCCGATCCCTCAGGGGAAGACACCCTCCCCGGCGTCCTGCCGGAGGCGCTGCGCGCAGAGCTCGTGGCCTTCCGCCGCGACCTGCACATGCACCCTGAGCTGGGAAACCAGGAGTTCCGTACGACGGCCGCGATCAAGGCCCGCCTGGAGAAGGCGGGGCTCGCACCACGCGTGCTCGCCGTCGGGACCGGCCTCATCTGCGACATCGGGACCGTGGGCGCGGCCGACGGCGTGCCCGTCCTCGCCCTGCGCGCCGACATCGACGCGCTCCCCATCCCGGACACCAAGGCCGAGTGCGCCTACCGGTCCACCGTCCCCGACCGCGCGCACGCCTGCGGCCACGACGTCCACACCACCGTCGTCCTGGGCGCCGGACTCGTCCTGGCCGACCTGCACCGCCAGGGCCGGCTCCCGCGACCCGTGCGGCTGATCTTCCAGCCCGCCGAGGAGGTGCTGCCCGGCGGCGCCGCCGACGCCATCGCGGACGGCGCGCTGAAGGGCGTCGGCCGGATCATCGCCGTGCACTGCGACCCCCGGGTCGACGCGGGCCGGATCGGTCTGCGCGAGGGCGCCATCACCTCCGCCTGCGACCGGCTGGAGATCTCCCTGGACGGGCCCGGCGGCCACACCGCCCGACCCCACCTCACCACCGACCTGGTCACGGCGGCCGCCCGCGTGGTCACCGACGTGCCCGCGCTGGTCGGACGACGGGTCGACACCCGGGCCGGGCTCGCGGTCACCTGGGGCCGGATCGAGAGCGGCCACGCCCCCAACGTGATCCCCCAGCACGCCGAGCTGTCCGGCACCGTCCGCTGCCTGGACCTCGACGCCTGGCGGCAGGCCCCGGACATCGTCGTCGCCGCCATCGACGAGGTCGCCAACCTGCACCGCGCCAAGTCCGAGATCAACTACGTGCGGGGCGTCCCGCCGGTCGTCAACGACGCCGACGTCACGGGCCTGCTGCGCGACGCCATGATCGCCCGGCGCGGCGAGACGGCCGTCGAGGCCACCGAGCAGAGCCTGGGCGGCGAGGACTTCTCCTGGTACCTGGAGCGGGTGCCCGGCGCGATGGCCCGCCTCGGCGTGCGCCCGCCCGGCGAGCGGACGGTGCGCGACCTGCACCAGGGCGACTTCGACGCGGACGAGTCGGCGATCACCGCCGGCGTGGAGCTCTTCACCGCGGCGGCCCTGCTGGACGCGGCCGGCAGGTGAGCCATGGGCGGCGCAAGGGTCCGTGAGGGCCGTTGCGCCGTCTGGCGCAACACTGTTGTAAGCCATTCGTCCCCGGTTCGAAATCAACGGCGCGAAGCTGTAAGGGACCGAGTTCAGACGGTGTTCGCCTCGAATCGATAACGGCGTCGCGAGGGGTGTTTTTCTGACATCTACGCGCGTTACGATGCCGCGAAGCCGACGCCGCCAAGGCGTCCTGGCTCGAGCACTGGCATGGTGCTCACATCAAGCGCCTACGAGGCGCTCAGGTCAGGTGAAGGAGCCTTCCCGTGCGCCGGGTAGCCAAGCTTTCCGCTGCGTGTATCGCTACCGCAGCTCTCGCACTGACTGCCACAGCATGTGGCAGCACCTCTTCCGACAGCGACAGCTCGTCCTCCGCCTCCGCGGGCAGCGGCTCGGGCGTCAAGATCGGTCTCGCCTTCGACGTCGGCGGCCGTGGTGACCGTTCCTTCAACGACTCCGCCGCGCGCGGCGCCGACAAGGCCAAGTCCGAGTTCGGCGGCTCGACCAAGGAGCTGACCGCCAAGAACTCCGACACCGAGGCCGACCGCGAGCAGCGTCTGACGGACCTCGCCCAGGCCGGCTACAACCCCGTCGTCGGCGTCGGCTTCTCCTACGCCGCCTCGATGGCCAAGGTCGCCGCGAAGTTCCCGAAGGTCAGCTTCGGCATCGTCGACTCGGTGGTGGACGCCAAGAACGTCGACAGCATCACCTTCACCGAGGAGCAGGGTTCCTACCTGGCCGGTGTCGCCGCGGCGCTGAAGACGAAGAAGGACCACGTCGGCTTCGTCGGCGGTGTCGACACCCCGCTGATCAAGAAGTTCGAGGCGGGCTACGCCCAGGGCGTCAAGGACACCAAGCCGAAGGTCAAGGTCGACGTCCAGTACCTGACCCACGGCTCCGACCTGTCCGGCTTCTCCAGCCCCGACAAGGGCAAGGAGGCCGCGTCCGGCATGCTCGACAACGGCGCCGACGTCATCTACACGGCGGCCGGCTCCTCCGGCAACGGCGCCATCGAGGCCGTGGCCGGCGCCAAGGGCGCCTGGGCCATCGGCGTGGACTCGGACCAGTACAACATCCCGGGCCTGGCCAAGTACAAGAACGCGATCCTGACCTCGATGGTCAAGAACGTCGACGTCGGCGTGTACGACTTCATCAAGTCCGTCCACGACGGCAAGCCGCTGACGGGCCAGAACAACTACACCCTCGCGAAGAACGGTGTCTCGCTCGCCACCAGCGGTGGCTTCATCGACGACATCAAGACCCAGCTGGACGCGGCGAAGAAGAAGATCGTCGACGGCACCATCACGGTCAAGACCACCCCGTGATCTGACGGTCCACCCGGACCCCGGCTCGACGAGGGGGGTGTACGAGAACCCCCCTCGTCGAGCCATAACAATGTGTCAACTCTACGCGTGTAGCATGGAGTTGCCGCGCTAGCGTCGCCGACGCCTGCCCTCCCCACGCAGCCCCTTTTCCCCGAGGAGAGTGCGCCATCAACGCGTCCAGCCCTCCCGCTGCCGTCGAACTGCGCGGCATCACCAAGCGCTTCCCCGGCGTCGTCGCCAACCGCGACATCGACATCACCGTGCGCACGGGCACCGTCCACGCCCTGTGCGGTGAGAACGGCGCCGGCAAGTCCACCCTGATGAAGATCCTCTACGGCATGCAGCAGCCGGACGAGGGCACCATCACGGTGAACGGCGAGCGCGTCGCCTTCGGCAACCCCGCCGACGCCATCGCCCGCGGCATCGGCATGGTGCACCAGCACTTCATGCTCGCCGACAACCTCACCGTCCTGGAGAACGTGGTCCTCGGCGCGGAGAAGCTCCACGGCATCGGCGCCAAGGCCCGCGCCAAGATCCGGGAGATCTCCGACGCCTACGGGCTGAACGTCCGGCCCGACGTGCTGCTGGAGGAACTCGGCGTCGCCGACCGCCAGCGCGTGGAGATCCTCAAGGTCCTCTACCGCGGCGCGAAGACGCTCATCCTCGACGAGCCCACCGCCGTCCTCGTGCCCCAGGAGGTCGACGCCCTCTTCGACAACCTGCGCGAGCTGAAGGCCGAGGGCCTCACGGTCATCTTCATCTCCCACAAGCTGGGCGAGGTGCTGTCCGTCGCCGACGAGATCACCGTCATCCGGCGCGGCACCACGGTCGGCACGGTCGAGCCGGCGGGCACCACCCCCAAGCAGCTCGCAGAGCTGATGGTCGGCAGCGAACTGCCCACGCCGGAGACGGAGGAGTCCACGGTCACCGACGTCCCGCTGCTGACGCTGGACGGGCTGCACCTGACCCAGACGGACCTCGACGGCGTCGAGCGGATCATCCTCGACGAGATCTCCTTCACCATCCACAAGGGCGAGGTCCTCGGCATCGCCGGCGTGGAGGGCAACGGCCAGTCCGAGCTGGTCGAGGCGATCATGGGCATCCGCGACCCGGACGCCGGCGTCATCACCCTCGACGGCGCCGACATCTCGCACACCCCCACCCGCCGCCGCCGCGAGGCCGGCGTCGGCTACATCCCCGAGGACCGGCACCGCCACGGCCTGCTCCTCGAAGCGCCGCTGTGGGAGAACCGCATCCTCGGCCATGTCACCGAGAAGCCCAACTCCCGCGGCCAGCTGCTCGACATCAAGGCCGCCCGCACCGACACCGACCGCATCGTCCAGGCGTACGACGTCCGCACGCCCGGCATCGACGTGACCGCCGCCTCCCTCTCCGGCGGCAACCAGCAGAAGCTGATCGTCGGCCGCGAGATGAGCCACGCGCCCAAGCTCCTCATCGCCGCCCACCCCACCCGCGGTGTGGACGTCGGCGCGCAGGCCGCGATCTGGGACCACATCCGCGAGGCCCGCCGTGAGGGCCTGGCCGTGCTGCTGATCTCCGCCGACCTGGACGAGCTCATCGGGCTCTCCGACACCCTGCGGGTGATGTACCGCGGCCGGCTGGTCGCCGACGCCGACCCCGCCACGATCACCCCCGAGGAGCTGGGCTCCGCCATGACGGGCGCGGCCAGCGGCCACCTGGAGCACACAGAGGACGACGCCCGATGAACAAGCTGACCAAGCGGATCGACAAGGAGCGGCTGCTCCTCGGCATCGCGGCGCCGCTGCTGGCGCTCGTCGCCGCGATCGTCGTCACGACCCTGGTGATCCTGGCCACCGGCAAGAACCCGGGCGCCGCCTTCAGCGACATGCTGACCTACGGCTCCGCCAGCGACAGCCAGGTCTACATCCTCAACAAGGCGACGACGTACTACCTGGCAGGCGTCGCGGTGGCCATCGGCTTCCGCATGAACCTGTTCAACATCGGCGTCGACGGCCAGTACCGGCTCGCCGCGTTCTTCGCCGCCGTCCTCGGCGGCGCGCTTACCACGCCCGGCTGGATCTCCATCCCGCTGATCATCCTGTGCGCCATGGCGACCGGCGCCGTGTGGGCGGGCATCGCCGGCGTCCTCAAGGTGACCCGCGGGGTCAGCGAGGTCATCTCGACGATCATGCTCAACGCGATCGCCACCGCGCTCATCGCCTTCCTGCTGCAGCCCGGAAAGCTCGCCGAGCTGCAGAGCGGCGGCACGGTCATCTCCACCAAGCCGCTGGCGAAGTCCTCGTACTTCTTCAGCATCGACACCGGCCCGGCCGGCGTGCTGTGGGGCTTCGTCGTCATCGCCGTGCTCGTCGGCGTCGCGTACTGGTTCGTGCTCGGCCGCACCCGGTTCGGCTTCGACCTGCGCACGGTCGGCCAGTCCGAGAGCGCCGCCGCCGCGAGCGGCGTCTCCGTCAAGAAGATGATCGCCACCAGCATGGTCATCTCCGGCGCGGTGGCCGGTCTGATCGGCATGCCGACCCTGCTCAACGACAGCCACCAGTTCAGCAACGACTTCCCGTCCGGCATCGGCTTCACGGGCATCGCCATCGCCCTGCTCGGCCGCAACAACCCGGTCGGCATCGCGCTCGGCGCGCTGCTCTGGGGCTTCCTGGAGCGCACGACCAACCACCTCGAGTTCGAGGGGTACGACAAGGAGATCCTCGGCGTCATCCAGGGCGTCATCGTCCTGTGCGTCGTCATCGCCTACGAGCTCGTCCGCCGCTACGGCCTCAAGCGTCAGCAGCAGCGCGTCGGCGCCGAGCTCGCCGCCCAGGCCGCTGCCACGACCCAGAAGCAGGAGGTGGCGTGATGACTGCCACGATGACCGACACGCCGCCCCCCGCGGCGCCCAAGGCCGACGCCCGGGACGGCCGGTCGGGCCGTTCGGTCGGCCAGATCCTCATGATCGTCGCCGGCGCGCTGCTGCTCGTCGCCGCGGTCCGGGTCGCCACCGGGGCCAACCAGCTCACCTCCGACGGCCAGGTCTCCGCCGCCCTCGGCCTGGCCGTGCCCATCGGCCTCGCCGGTCTGGCGGGTCTGTGGTCCGAGCGGTCCGGCGTGGTCAACATCGGCCTCGAGGGCATGATGATCCTCGGCACCTTCGGCGCCGGCTGGATCGGCTGGCAGTCCAACCCCTGGCTCGGCCTGCTGTGCGGCATCGGCTTCGGCGTCCTCGGCGGTCTGGTGCACGCCGTCGCGACCATCACCTTCGGCGTCGACCACATCGTCTCCGGTGTCGCCGTCAACCTGCTCGCGCTCGGCACCACCCAGTACCTCGCCAAGATCTTCTTCTCGGAGGGCAAGCCGGCCGAGGCCGGCGGCAACCCCAAGCAGTCCCCGCCCGTGGAGGCGCTGCCCGACATCAGCGTCCCCGGTCTCTCGGACGCCCTGCAGTCCCTCGAGAACCACCACTGGTTCCTGATCTCCGACCTCGCGGGCATCCTCGGCGGACTGGTCACCCACCTGTCCGTGGTGACGCTCTTCGCCATCCTGCTCTTCGTGGGCAGCTGGTGGCTGCTGTGGCGCACCCCGTTCGGCCTGCGGCTGCGCTCCTGCGGTGAGAACCCGGTCGCCGCGGAGTCCCTCGGCGTCAACGTCTACAAGTACAAGTACGCGGCCGTGGCGGTCTCCGGCGGCCTCGCCGGCCTCGGCGGCGCGTTCCTCGCCCTGGTCACCTCCCACACCTACCTGGAGGGCCAGACCGGCGGCCGCGGATACATCGGCCTCGCGGCCATGATCTTCGGCAACTGGCGTCCCGGCGGGCTGGCGATGGGCGCGGGCCTGTTCGGCTACTCCGACGCGCTGCAGCTGCGCAACGGCGGCGAGACCGTCCACGCGCTGCTGCTCCTGCTGGTCGTGCTGCTCGCCGGACTGGCCGGCTGGAAGCTGTACCGCAAGGCGCACTGGCAGGGCGGCACCTGCCTCATCGTGGCCGCGCTCGTCCTGCTCTGGTACCTGTTCACCGACGAGGTCCCCAGCGACTTCGTGGGCGCCACCCCGTACGTCGTCACGCTGCTGGTGCTGTCGCTGTCCGCACAGCGGCTGCGCATGCCGAAAGCCGACGGCATGCGCTACCGGAAGGGCCAGGGCAAGTGACCCCGCGGCCCGGCGTCGACTGGGCGGCGCTGCGCGAGCTGGCCCGCGAGGCCATGTCCCACGCGTACGCCCCCTACTCGGGCTACCCCGTCGGGGTCGCCGCCCTGGTCGACGACGGCCGCACGGTCTCCGGCTGCAACGTCGAGAACGCCTCCTACGGGCTCGGCCTGTGCGCCGAGTGCGGGCTGGTCTCGGAGCTGCAGCGGACCGGCGGCGGCCGGCTGACGCACTTCACGTGCGTCGACGGCCGGGGCGAGATCCTCGTCCCGTGCGGCCGCTGCCGGCAGCTCCTGCACGAGTTCGGGGGCCCCGACCTGCTCCTGGAGACCCCGGCGGGCATCCTGCCGCTGTCCGAGATGCTGCCCCAGGCCTTCGGTCCGGACCATCTCACCAAGTAATTCCCGTGCGGCCCCTCTGCGTTGCTCACGCGACACGCTCAGAGGGGCCGTGCGGCTTCTGGAACCCTCGGAAGGAAGCCAAGTCATGGCCATGGACGCCATCTCCGTCATCCGCACCAAGCGGGACCGCGGCGAGCTCAGCGACGAGCAGATCGACTGGGTCATCGACGCGTACACCCGCGGGGAGGTCGCCGACGAGCAGATGTCCGCGCTCGCGATGGCCATCCTCCTCAACGGCATGAACCGCCGTGAGATCGCCCGTTGGACCGCCGCGATGATCGCCTCCGGCGAGCGCATGGAGTTCTCCTCGCTGTCCCGCCCGACGGCCGACAAGCACTCCACGGGCGGTGTCGGGGACAAGATCACCCTCCCCCTGGCCCCCCTGGTGGCGGCCTGCGGCGCGGCGGTCCCGCAGCTCTCCGGCCGGGGTCTCGGCCACACCGGCGGCACGCTGGACAAGCTGGAGGCGATCCCCGGCTGGCGCGCCCTGCTCTCCAACGAGGAGATGCTGTCCGTGCTGGACGGCACGGGCGCGGTGATCTGCGCGGCGGGCGACGGCCTGGCCCCGGCCGACAAGAAGCTCTACGCGCTGCGCGACGTGACCGGCACGGTGGAGGCGATCCCGCTGATCGCCTCGTCGATCATGTCGAAGAAGATCGCGGAGGGCACGGGCTCGCTGGTCCTGGACGTGAAGGTCGGCACCGGCGCCTTCATGAAGACCATCGAGGACGCCCGTGAGCTCGCCTCGACGATGGTCGGCCTGGGCACCGACCACGGCGTGAAGACGGTCGCGCTGCTGACGGACATGAGCACCCCCCTCGGTCTGACCGCGGGCAACGCGCTGGAGGTCCGCGAGTCGGTCGAGGTCCTGGCCGGCGGCGGTCCCGCGGACGTCGTGGAGCTCACCCTCGCCCTGGCCCGCGAGATGCTGGACGCGGCGGGCGTGAAGGACGCCGACCCGGCGAAGGCCCTGGCCGACGGCTCGGCCATGGACGTGTGGCGCCGCATGATCGCGGCCCAGGGCGGCGACCCCGACGCGCCGCTGCCCACGTCGAAGGAACAGCACGTGATCAAGGCCCCGTCGACGGGCGTCCTGACCCGCCTCGACGCCTACGACATCGGCGTCGCCGCCTGGCGGCTCGGCGCGGGGCGCGCCCGCAAGGAGGACCCGGTGCAGGCGGGCGCGGGCGTGGAACTGCACGCCAAGCCGGGCGACACGGTCACGGCCGGCCAGCCGCTGCTCACCCTGCACACCGACACCCCGGAGCGCTTCGCGTACGCGCTCCAGGCGGTCGAGGGCTCGTACGACGTCAGCGCCCCCGGAACGGCGTTCACCGCCTCCCCCGTCGTGCTGGAACGTATCGCCTGACCTGGCCTGACCTGACCCGCGGCCGGAGGCCGCTGGTGTCACAGCCCCCTTGCGGGTGAACGGGATCGGTGGACCGCCGCCGGTCCCGTTCGGCATGCTGGACTCGGTGACGCACCGACAAGGAGACCGCCATGAGCGCACTCACCGTGGGCCACGACCCCGAGCAGAGCTGGGACGACCTCGTCCGGTTCTGGGAGGAGATGGAATGGCCCGAGGGCAGCAAGGTGGAGATCATCGAGGGGATCGTCACCGTGTCACCTGCTCCCGCGTACCGCCACAACGTGATCGCTGAACGCATTCAGCGTCGTCTGTATTCGGTCGTCCCCGATGACTGGGGGATCTTCCAGACGCTGGCCCTCGCCGTGCCGTCCCGTCTGGGCATGCTCATCCCGGATCTCGTCGTGGCCCCGGTCCGGGAGCACACGGAGGCGGACACGCACATCCCGGCCGCACTGGCCGAGCTCGTCGTCGAGGTCACGTCCAAGTCCAACGCCCGGCACGACCGCATCAGCAAGCCCGCCGCCTACGCCTCCGCGGGCATCCCGTTCTACCTCCTCGTCGACCGCTGGGCCCCCGAAGGCCCCAGCGCGACGCTCTACGGAGAACCGAAGGGCGACGTCCACCGCCTACTGAGCACCGCGAAGTTCGGCGAGGCTCTCAAGCTCCCCGCGCCCTTCGACCTCGTCATCGACACCGGTGAGTTCCCCGCCGAGTAGGTCGCCCCGGCCCTTCCCGATGAGTTGAGGCGTCGCGCACGGTCTACCGATCGTGGAAGCGACGACACCCCCCGTGCTCACCCTGACCGGCCCGGTCGCCCGAGAACAGGCGACCGGGCTCGGCGACGCCGTGTTCGCACTGCTGGCCGACGCCGACGCCCGGGTCGTCGTCTGCGACGTCGCCGGGATCGGGCCGCCGGGGCTGGCCGCCGTCGAGCTGCTGGCGCGGCTTCAGCTGGCCGCCCGGCGGGCCGGCGGGCGGATACGGCTGCGCGCCCCCGATCCCGCGCTACGCGCCCTGCTCCGTCTCGTCGGGCTCCCCGTCGAGGTGGAGGGGGAGGCCGAAGAGGGGGAACCAGCGCTGGGTGTCGAGGTAGAAGTGGAACCCGGTGAGGCGGCCCTCTGAGATCTCCAGGACCTGGATCGCCCAGGGGGTGTGACCGCCCTTCTCCGGGTCCGGCTTGTACTGGGCGAAGCCCGGCAGGCCGTTGACCTGGACCGGCAGCAGCCGTGAGCCCTCGCAGGCGGAGCCGAACGTGGTCATGAAGCCGGCGATGTCGGCATGGCCGGTCAGCCACAGGTCGAACGGCGGCATCGTCATGACGGCGTCCTCGTGCAGCAGGGCCGTCAGCGCCGTCATGTCATAGCCCTCGAAGGCCGCCACATAGCGTTCGAGGAGCTTGCGCTGCTCCTCGTCCAGCGGGTCCGACACCGCCGCGTCCGCGCCGGAGGCCTTCTGCTCGGACAGGGTCGCCCGCGCCCGCTGCAGCGCGCTGTTGACCGAGGCGACCGAGGTGTCGAGCAGTTCGGCGACCTCGCTCGCCCGCCACGCCAGGACCTCCCGCAGGATCAGCACGGCCCGCTGCTTCGGCGGGAGCTGCTGCAGCGCGGCCATGAACGCCAGCCGCACCGACTCCTTGGCGACCGCCGCCTCGGCCGGGTCCTGCACCGTGGGCAGCACTCGGGCGTCGGGCATCGGCTCCAGCCAGGTGGTGTCGGGACGGGGGGAGAGCGCGGCCTGGGCGAGGGGGGTGGGGCCGGAGAGATCCATCGGACGGGCCCGCTTGTTGCCGGCGTTCAGCATGTCCAGACAGACGTTCGTGGCGATCCGGTACAGCCAGGAGCGCAGGCTGGAGCGGCCCTCGAACTTGTCGTAGCTCCGCCAGGCGCGCACCAGGGTGTCCTGCACCGCGTCCTCCGCCTCGAAGGAGGAGCCGAGCATGCGGTAGCAGTAGCCGGTCAGTTCCGTCCGGTGCTTCTCCAGTGCGACGTCGAGGTCCGTCGTCGTCGCCGTGCTGTTGCCCATCGTCCACCCACCCCTGTGGCCGTCCTGTCACGCGTCTTCGCGCCCAGCACCTCGGAAGCTACCGCAGCCCACTGACAATGGCCTGCCGAGTCGATGAAAGCGCAGGTGGAAGGGGGTGCGCCGACCCGGTCGCACCGCATGAAAAGCCCCCCGCCCGGACGGGGCGGGGGGATCGGCCCGGAGGTCAGCGAGCGGCCACCAGCGTGTCCCGCCGTGCGGCGACCCGCGCCGCGCGGGTCCCGAGGGCGGTGATCGCCACGACGCCGAGCACCGCCAGGACGCCCACGCCGACCGTGCCGCTCCAGCCGCTCGCGTGGAAGGCCGTCGCCCCCACCGTGGAGCCGACGCTGGAGCCGACGTAGTAGGAGGACTGGTAGAGCGCGGAGGCCTGGGCGCGACCGGTCGTCGCCGTCTTGCTGACCGCCGAGGACGCCACCGCGTGCCCGGCGAAGAAGCCCGCCGTGATCAGGACCAGGCCCAGCAGGACCGGCGCCAGCGAGTCCGCCAGGGACAGCAGCAGGCCCGTGGCCGTGGTGCCGCCCGCCAGGTAGAGCGCGCCCCGGCGGCCGAGCCGGCCGACCAGCCGGCCCGCCGTCGACGCGGACACCGTGCCCACCAGGTAGACCAGGAAGATCGAGCCGACGATGCCCTGCGGCAGGGAGAACGGCGCCTCCGTCAGGCGGTAGCCGATCACCGTGTACACACCGCCGAAGACGGTCATGAACAGCGCGCCGATCGCGTAGAGCCGGCGCAGCAGCGGATCGGCCAGGTGGTCGCGGACGGTACGGGCCAGGACGCGGGGGGCCAGGGAGCCCGCCGTGAAGTGCCGCGGCGCCGGCAGCAGCAGCCGGAAGGCGACGGCGCAGGCCACCGCCAGCGCGCCGATCACGCCGACCGCGATCCGCCAGCCCCACTCCTGCGCGACCCACCCGGTGATGACCCGGCCGCTCATCCCGCCGACGCTGTTGCCCGCCACGAACAGGCCGATCGCCGTCACGAGCGCCTTGGGCCGGACCTCCTCCGCGAGGTACGCGGTCGCCGACGCCGGGAGCCCGGCCAGCGCGGCGCCCTGCACCGCCCGCAGCACGACGAGGGAGCCCAGGGAGGGGGCGAAGGGGACCAGCATCCCCACGGCCACCGCGACCGCCAGCGAGGCCGTCATCACCGTGCGGCGGCCGTAGCGCTCCGACAGGGCGCTCATCGGCAGCACGAACAGGGCCAGTCCACCGGTCGCGGCCGCCACCGTCCAGCTCGCCTGGCTCGCCGGCACCCCGAGGTCGCCGGAGATCAGCGGCAGCAGCGCCTGCGTGGAGTAGAGCAGGGCGAAGGTCGCCACTCCGGCGAGGAACAGGGCGAAGCTCATCCGGCGGTAGCCGGGGCCGCCGGGCGCCAGGCGGGAGTCGGGGGAGGGGCCGGCGGCGAGGGGGGCGGCGGTGAGGGCGGCGACGGGGGCGGACGAGGCGGCGCCCACGATCGTGGACGCCCCGGTACTGGCGGGAGACATGCCTCGAAACTACGGACGCCCCCGCTCATCCGTCCAATGCACGGAATGGCCATAATCGTTCCCATGGTGCATCAACAGAGGTCACAGGCTCGCCTGTCACCGTCCGGTGACACAGAAGACACGACGGACATGTCGAGGCTGCTGGCCCCCCGGCTCGCGTACTTCGCCGGGGTCGCCCGCACCGAGCACGTCACGCGGGCCGCCCAGGAGATGAACGTCCCGCAGTCGACGCTCTCGCGGGCCATGGTCCGCCTGGAAGAGGACCTCGGCGTCGACCTGTTCGCCCGCCGCGGCCGCACGGTCTCCCTCACCCCTGCCGGGCGCACCTTCCTCGCGTCCGTCGAGCGGGCCCTCGCCGAGGTCGAGCGGGCCGCCGACGAGGTGCGGGCCGACGCCGACCCGGCCACCGGCAAGGTCGCGTTCGGCTTCCTGCACACGATGGGCGCGGAGACCGTCCCGGGCCTGATCCACGCCTTCCGCGCGGATCACCCGCGCGTGCGGTTCAGCCTCGTCCAGAACTACGGCGAGGCGATGATCGAGCGGCTGCGGGCGGGCGAGCTGGACCTCTGCCTGACCTCCCCGGTCCCGGACGCCCCCGATCTGGTCGCCCGCCGGCTGGACGAGCAGAAGCTGCGTCTGGTCGTGCCGGCCGACCACCGCCTCGCCGCCCGCAGGAGGGTCCGCCTGGCCGAGGCCGCCGACGAGACCTTCGTGACCCTGGAGCCGGGCTACGGCCTGCGCCGCATCACCGACGATCTGTGCAAGGAGGCCGGCTTCCGGCCCCGGGTCGCCTTCGAGGGCGAGGAGGCCGAGACCCTGCGGGGGCTGGTGGCGGCCGGCCTCGGGGTGGCGCTGCTGCCGCCGCCCGCCGTGGCCCGCCCGGGGGTCGTGGAACTGACCGTGACCGCCCCGCGCGCCGCCCGCGAGATCGGCGTCGCCTGGCTGGACGGCCACCCCGACACACCGCCGGTGGCCGCGTTCAAGAAGTTCCTGCTGTCGAGGAGGGGCAACCTGCTGCCGACCTGACGGCCGACGGGGGCGCCGTCACCGGCGCAGCGACCTGCCGAACCCCGCCGCCAGCGGCATCCGCAGCCCCAGCGGCGGCGGAGCCGCCAGCGCGTCCACCACCGGCCGGGACAGCGCCCGCCCGAACAGCGTGCCCATGACGAAGTCCTCGGCCAGGGCGAGGACTTCCGCCCGGTACTGGCGCAACCCGTGGCCGTCGGCGTGCACTTCGAACCGGCACACGTCCCGGTTGGCCTTCTTCGCCCGAGCCGCGAGCCTGAACGACAGCTCCGGGTCGCAGCGTTCGTCGTGCGTGCCGTGCACGATCAGCACCCGTCGCCCCGCCAACTGCTTCACCGGTTCGGGCGGCGCCGCCAGGTCCTCCTCGGGAAGCCACGGAGCGATCGCCAGCACCGAGTCGACGGCCTGGTGGCCGGCCGCGCGCAGAGCCGCCCGCGCCCCCATGCCGACGCCGGCCAGACACACCGGTACGTCGCCGTAGCGCCGGACCACCTCGTCCGCCGCCCAGGTCGCGTCGGCCGCGAGGTGCGCCTCGCCGCCGTTCCAGCCGCGGTAGCGGTAGTGCACGGCGTGGACGGCCAGACCCTCCTGGCGGCCGGCCCGCGCGAGCTTGCGCCCGAGGCCCCGGACGGAGGCGGAGGCCCGCACGGAGGACGGTCTGCGGCTGGAGTCCTCCTCGCCGCCCGGGAGCAGCAGCACCGCCGCGCCCACCGTCGCCGGCTCCGGGCCGAGCGCCCGCCCCAGCCGGACCGTCCGAACCGGCGTCACTTCCTGTCCCATGACAGAACAGTGTCAGAAGCGCCGATGTACTCCACCCGTCCGTGCGGTCACCGTTACATATCGGCGCAGGTGTAAACGCGCCGTCTACGCGCGTAGGAGTTAGAGTGCGGCCATGACGAGCCAGAGCATCCAGGCGGGCACCGCCCCCAGCTCGGACCAGATCCGGCGGGCACCCAAGGTTCTGCTGCACGACCACCTCGACGGCGGGCTGCGTCCCGGCACGATCGTCGACCTCGCCCGGGAGACCGGCTACGGCCAACTCCCGGAGACCGACGCCGACAAGCTCGGCGTGTGGTTCCGCGAGGCCGCCGACTCCGGCTCCCTGGAACGGTACTTGGAGACGTTCTCGCACACCGTCGGCGTGATGCAGACCAGCGAGGCGCTCGTGCGGGTCGCCCGCGAGTGCGCCGAGGACCTCGCCGAGGACGGCGTCGTCTACGCCGAGGTGCGCTACGCGCCCGAGCAGCACCTCGACGGCGGACTGAGCCTCGAAGAGGTCGTCGAGGCCGTCAACGAGGGCTTCCGCGAAGGCGAACGCACGGCCCGGCACAACGGCCGCCGCATCCGCGTCGGCGCGCTGCTCACGGCCATGCGGCACGCCGCCCGCGCGCTGGAGATCGCCGAACTCGCCAACCGCTACCGGGACAACGGAGTCGTGGGCTTCGACATCGCCGGCGCGGAGGCGGGCTTCCCGCCCACCCGGCACCTCGACGCCTTCGAGTACCTCAAGCGCGAGAACAACCACTTCACCATCCACGCCGGCGAGGCCTTCGGGCTCCCGTCCATCTGGCAGGCCCTGCAGTGGTGCGGCGCCGACCGGCTCGGACACGGGGTGCGCATCATCGACGACATCGAGGTCGCCGCCGACGGGAGCGTGAAACTCGGCCGGCTCGCCTCCTACGTCCGCGACAAGCGCATCCCGTTGGAGCTGTGCCCCAGCTCCAACCTCCAGACCGGCGCCGTCGCCTCCTACGCCGAACACCCCATCGGGCTGCTGCGCCGGCTGCACTTCCGGGCCACCGTCAACACCGACAACCGTCTGATGTCCGCCACCGGCATGAGCCGCGAATTCGAGCACCTGGTCGACGCGTTCGGCTACACGCTCGACGATCTGCAGTGGTTCTCCGTCAATGCTATGAAGTCAGCATTCATTCCTTTCGATGAACGACTGGCCATGATCAATGACGTGATCAAGCCCGGCTATGCCGAGCTCAAGTCCGAATGGCTGTTCCAGCAGACCGTCTCCACCAGCGGTTCCGTCGCCGCGGAGGACTGAATCCCGGGTTTTACCGGGTGCGGAATGCGGGCGGGTGTTCACCATCCGCCCGCATTTCGATGTTTGCCGCCGACCCCTCCACGTGTTTACGGTCGAGAACCGCTCAGTTCCCCGTATCCCATCCGAGGACGCATTCATCATGAAGCAGTCTGCTGCCAAGACCCTCGGCGTCGCCGCTCTCGGCGCCGCCTTCGCCGCCGTCGGTGCGGGCGCCGCGAACGCCGCCCCCGCGGTCCCGGACGCCACCCAGGCCCTGGACGGCATCACCAAGACGCTGCCGGTGGAGAACGTGGCCCAGGCGCTGCCCGGCGCCGGGCAGGCGCTGACCCAGGCCCAGCCGGCGCTCGCCGCGGGCCTGACCGCCGTCCAGCCGGTCGCCGGGAAGGTGCTCTCCGAGGGCCCCACCGCGCCCGTCGCCGGTCTGCTCGGCGGACTGCCGCTGCAGGGCCTGCCCACGCACGGCCTGCCGGTCAACGGCATCCCGCTGGGCTGAGCGGCTCGCCCTTCGACGCGACGTGCCGTCGGGGCGCACCCGGTCCTCCCCGGGGGGCCCCGCCCGGCGGGGGGGGGGGGGGCCGGCCCCCGCCCGGGGGGGCGCCGGGTGGGCCGGCCGGGGCAGCACCCCCCCCCGC
>NZ_JBHVYK010000049.1:43909-56907 GCF_042880855.1 Streptomyces sp. NPDC058291 | reverse complement strand
GGGGGGGGGGGGCGGGGGGGGGGGGTCGGGGGGGGGGGGGGGCGGGCCCCGGGGGGGGGGTATCGGGGGGGGGGGCCGGCGCGCGGGGCCCCGCCCGCCCGGGCGGGGGGGGGCGCCGGGGGGGGCGCCCGCCCCCCCCCCTCTTCGCGTTCGGCTGTCGCCGGTGGCCCGGTCAGTCCTCGGCGGGTGCGCCGAACCAGCGGGCCAGGGCGGCGCCGAGGCCGTCGGCGCCGCCGGCTGCGGTCCATGCGACGTGGCCGTCGGGGCGGACCAGGACCGCCTCGGCGCCCGCGAGGACCGCGCCGCGCACGGACGGGGAGGCGGTGGCCGTGACGACGTCGACACGGCCGGACCAGGCCGCCGCGGCCTCGCGCACACGGGCGTCGTCGGCGAGGTCGAGCAGCACACCGCGGCCGGCGTGCAGCAGCCGGAAGGTGTCGGTCTCGCCGTCGGGCCCGGTCAGCGGGAGCCTGGCCAGCCGGCGGCCGAGCAGCGGGTGGGCGTTCCCGCCGTCGTCCCCGCCGATGTCGTAGCGGATGTCGAGGTGGGAGACGACGCCCGCCAGGTGGCGGCGGACCACGTCGTAGCCGGTGAGTTCGCCGAGGACCGTGCGCAGCGGTTCGGCCTGGTCGCCGCCGAGGAAGACCATGCCCTGGGCGCGGGTGTTCATCAGCAGGCGGCGGCCCACCGGGTGGCGCTCGGCGTGGTAGGTGTCGAGCAGGGCGTCGCCGGCCCGGCCGGTGACGACGGCGGCGAGCTTCCAGCCGAGGTTGGCGGCGTCCTGGACGCCGGTGCTCAGGCCCTGACCGCCGGCGGGCAGGTGGATGTGGGCGGCGTCACCGGCGAGCAGCACCCGGCCGCGCCGGTACTCGGCGGCCTGGCGGGTGGCGTCGCTGAAGAAGCTGACCCACTCCGCGCCGCCGCCGCTGATGTCCTCGCCGGTGATGTGCTCCCACGCCTTGGCGACCTCCTCGAAGGTGACGGTGTCGTCGGCGCTGCGGGCGGCGGCGCCGTGCGGGCAGACGATGATGCGGTGCACGCCCTCCTTGAGGGGGGCGGCCATCACCATGCCGTTGGGCAGGGTCTCGCCGAGGTAGCGGGGCTTGAGGTCGAGGCCGGTGACGTCGGCGAGGAACATGGCGCGGGTCGCCTCGGTGCCGGGGAAGCCGATCCCGGCGAGCTTGCGCACCGCGCTCCGGCCGCCGTCGCAGCCGACCAGGTAGCGGGCGCGCATGCGCCGCACGCCGTCCGGGGTGCCGACGGTGACCTCGGCGTGGTCGCCGTCCCCGAAGCCGTCGGCGAGGGCCAGGACCTCGTGTCCGTGATGGATGCCGGCGCCGAGGTCGGCGGCCCACCCGGCGAGGACCGCCTCGGTCTGGCTCTGCGGGATGCCGCGGGCGCCGAAGTGGGCGTCCTCCAGGGCGGTGAAGTCGAACTGGACGCCGCCGAAGTGGCCGACGGAGCTGACCTCCAGGGTCTCGCCCTGCCCGAAGCGGGGGAGGATCCCGCGCTGGTCGAACACCTCCATGGCGCGAGCGGTGAAGCCGAGGCCGCGGGACTGGCCGGTGGGCTCGGCCAGCTTGTCGAGGACGATCACCTCGGCGCCGCCCAGGCGGAGTTCCCCCGCGAGCATCAGTCCGGTCGGGCCTGCGCCGACGACGATGACGTCGGCGTCCATCGTGGTGTCCTGCATGTCGTCGAATCCCTCTCGGTCATCAGTGGTCCGTGCTCGGTGGAGGCGGGGGGCGGCAGAACCGGGAGCGGCGTCTCAGGGGGGCCCGAACCACCGTGCGACGGCCTCGGCGAGCCCGTGCCCGTCCCGTCCGCCCGCCCAGGCGACGTAGCCGTCGGGCCGCACCAGGACGGCGGACGTGCCGTCGAGCGGCGAGCCGGGCGCCGCCTCGGCGGTGACCGTGTCGAGGCGGTCGGCGTAGGCGGCGTCGACGCGCGGCGGCGGCCCGCCCAGTCCCAGGAGCAGCCCGCGTCCGGAGCGCAGCAGGTCGGCCGTCGTGCAGACGGCCTCGCCGGTGCGCAGCCCGACGTGCGGCAGGCGGGCCCCGCGCAGCGGATGCGCGGGACCGCCGACGTCGTAGCGGACGTCGAGGCCGCTGATCATGGCGGCGAGGCGGGCGCGCACGTCCTCGTGCGCGATGAGCTCGGCGAGGACCGTGCGCAGCGGCTCGACCTCGGGGCCGCCCAGGAGCAGCAGGGCCTGGGCGCGGATGTTGCCGAGGACGGCCGCGCCCACCGCGGCGCGTTCGGTGTCGTAGCTGTCCAGGAGTGAGGCCGGGGCGGTGCCGTCGACGGCGGCGGCGAGCTTCCAGCCGAGGTTGTAGGCGTCCTGGAGGCCGAGGTTGAGGGCCTGACCGCCGATGGGCATCTGGCGGTGGGCGGCGTCCCCGGCGAACAGTACCCGGCCGTGCCGGTAGCGGGTCAGGAGCCGGTTCTCGTCGTCGAAGTGGTTGACCCACAGCGGCCTGCCGCCGGTGATGTCCTCGCCGGTCACCCGCTTCCACGCGGCGGCGACCTCGTCGTAGTGCGGGTCGCCGGCGCGTTCGCGGACCGCGGCGCCGAACTCGTGCACCATCACCCGGGTCACGCCCGCCGGGTTGCGGGCGGCGACGGCGAGGCCGCCGGGGAGCCGCTCGAAGCGCCGGTTCGCGATGTCGAGGCCTTCGACGTCGGCGCGCAGCAGTTCCCGGGCGGCCGGGGCGCCGGGGAAGTCGGCTCGCGTCAGGGCGCGCACGGTGGAGTCCTGGCCGTCGCAGGCGACGAGATGGTCGGCGCGCAGCGTGACACGGGCGCCGCGGCGGCTGGTGGCGGCGGCCTCGACGTGGGAGCCGCGGTCGTCCACGGCGTGCAGGGTGTGTCCGCATCTGAGGTCGGCGCCGAGGCCGAGGGCCCACTCCTCCAGGACGGCCTCGGTCCTGGTCTGCGGGACCTTCCACTGGCCGGGGTAGGGGCCGGGCAGCGTCAGGTCCAGGGGGATGCCGCCGAAGTGGCCGCGCGGCTCGCACGGCGGGTCGCCGAGGTCCGCGAGCAGGCCGCGGCTGTCGAGGAGCTCCATGGTGCGGGCGTGCAGCGTGGAGGCGCGGGACTGCGTGGTCGGGCCGTGACGCCGCTCGACGAGCGTCGCCTGGATGCCGCGCAGGGCCAGTTCACCGGCGAGGAGCAGGCCGACGGGGCCCGCGCCGACGACGATCACCTGGGTGTCGACCGTCTCCACGGGCCCGGCGGGCGGCGCCTGGTCGTCCGGGTGCGGGGCGGCGGCCATGTCAGCGGTTCCGCTCCGCGTACTCCTTGGCGTGGCCGAGGGTGGCGAGGCTGTTGGTGCTCAGCGCGCTCTGCACGTAGGCGCGGGCGTCGGCGACGGTGGCCTCGGGGCCCAGGATCCTGGCGATGTTGTCGGTGTTGAGGGTGACGGTGTGCTGGGAGCTGGCCGTGGCACCGGAGTCGTCGCTCTCCTCGAAGGTCCACACACCGGTGTGCAGGGTCATCAGCGCCGGCAGGGTGACCTGCTTGTAGGCGATGCGGTGGTGGCCGAGGACGACGCGGTAGGACTTGGTGGTGTGCGTCGAGCCGTCCTGGGCCCGGGTGTCCATCTCCAGCTCCTGCAGGCCGGGGGTGTCCTCGGTGAAGCGGACGCGGGCCACGTGCGGGAGCCGCTCGGGCCACAGCCCGGCCTCGTGGACGAAGGCGAAGGCGTCCTTGGCGGAGCCCTCGATCCGTACGGTGTCGGTGAAGGAGAAGGTCAGCTCCTGCGTCTCGGCGGCGTGGGCCCGCTCGACGTTCTCCTTCAGCGCGGCCAGTTCGCTGGTGCTGTTGCGGTCGACGGCCCGCTCGATCCACAGCAGGTCGTGCGGGTCGTCGTCGACGGCCCGGTAGTCGTGCAGGAGCCGGACGCGGGAGGCACCCCGGTCCAGGGGCTCGACGATCCAGGTTCCGCCCATGGCGGCGACCGGCGGCGCCGGCACCTCCTGGCGGAAGGCGATGCGCAGGGCCTCGGGGTCCAGGGTGCGGCGTGAGGTCCAGGTCTTGGGCTCGCCGTTGGCGGTGGCCCAGATGCGGATGCGCTCCTCGTGCGCGCCGCTCTCCTCCCGGTCGACGTAGATGGTCGGCGGGAAGATCCGCGGCCAGTTGGTCACCTCGGCGAGGAGGCGGTAGACGGCGGCGGCGGGCGCGTTGATGGTGATCTCGTGCTCGACCTCACGAGTCGTCATGACGGCTTCTCCTCGGTGGTACCGGCGGTGCACAGGGGCGGGGAGCGGGGCTCCGGCGGGGGCGGGCGGAGCTAGAAGTTGCCGAGTCCGCCGCAGACGTTGAGGGCCTGCGACGTGATGGACGCGGCGGTGTCGGAGGCCAGGTAGCCGACCAGGCCGGCGACCTCCTGAGGGGTGGAGTAGCGGCCGAGCGGGATCTTGGCCCGGAACTTCTGGAGGATCTCGTCCTCGGTCGTGTCGTAGGCCGTCGCGTAGCCCTGCCGCACCCGCTGGGCCATCGGCGTCTCGACGTAGCCCGGGCACACGGCGTTGACGGTGATGCCGGTCGGGGCCAGCTCGTTGCCGAGCGCCTTGGTGAAGCCGACGACGCCGTGCTTGGAGGCCGAGTAGGGGGCGCCCAGGACGACGCCCTGCTTGCCCGCGGTGGAGGCGATGTTGATGATCCGGCCGCGGTCCTTGCCCCGCATGCCGCCGGTGGTCAGCACCTCGCGGGTCATCCGGAAGACGCTGTTGAGGTTGGTCTCGATGACGTCGTCCCACAGCTCGTCGGTGATGTCCGCGGTGGGGCCGCCGCCGGAGCGCCCGGCGTTGTTGACGAGGACGTCGACGGTGCCGAACACGGCGACGGCGCTGCGCACGAACTCCTTGACGGAGTCGGCGTCGCGGACGTCGAGCCGCTGGCCGTCGACGTCCAGGCCCTCGTCGCGAAGCGCCTTGGCGGTGAGCGCCACGGCGTCGGCGTCACGCGCGCCGATGAAGACGCGATGGCCCTGCCGGCCCAGCAGGCGGGCGGCCTCCAGGCCGATGCCGCTGGTCGCCCCGGTGACGAGGGCCACCTTTGCGGTGGTGTCGGACATGACGGTGCTCCCCTCAGGCGGCCTGCGCGCCGGCCAGGCGCAGCTGGGCGTTGACGGCTTCGATCAGGTCGCGCGGCGCGAGCTCGTCGCTGAGGTCGTCGTCGTCCAGGACGATGCCGTACTCGCGCTCGATGCGGCCGCCGGTCTCCAGCAGGGCGATGGACTCGTAGCCGAGCACCTCGAACGCGGTGTCCAGGATGTCTCCGGCGAGGTCGATGTTCTCGTCGGCGCCCGCGGCCTCGATGAGGATCCGCCTGAGGTCGTCGAGGGTGAACTGGATGCTGGCCATGGGTGCTTCCTTCGGTCTCGGGGCTGGCGCCCCAGCTGATCTGTGTCGTGGGTCGCGGGCACAGTGACCTGGTGTGCCGGCGGGGACGGCCCGGCGCCGTGCGCGCCGCTCGCTCAGACGGTCGCCTCCCACCGGTAGAAGCGCTGGGCCATCGCGTCGGCCGGGGAACGCCAGGTCGCGGGGTCGTAGGGCTCGATGAACGGCTTGAGGTCGTCGCTGATGCCCACGAAGCGCGGGTCGTCCTTGGCGCGCTGGATCAGCTCGCCGCCGTTGTCCTCGTCGAAGTCCTGCAGGTGGAAGTACAGACCGTTGAAGGCGAACAGCTGGCGTCGCCGGGTGCCCATGCGGTGCGGCATGTCCGTGGCGTCGAACTCGGCGAACAGCTGGGCGACGTCCGCACTCGAACCGGGCGCCATACGGGCCACGATCAGCGTGCTGTGCATAGGTTCTCGCTCCTTGGCAGGGGTCCGGTGTCTCGCGCGGGGCGCGTGCGCGCCGTCGGCTCGTTCGCCGCGGGCCGGGCGGGCCGGGCGCCCGCCCGCTGGGGGGCACGGGGGCTAGGCGCCCGCGGCCCGGGTGTGCACCACGCGGTAGGTGTTGGCGTCGCTCTCGATCGTCAGCTCGGCGACGCGCTCCTCGTTGGCGCGGCGGGGCTCCGGCTTGCGCTCGTCGGGCAGGCCGCGGAAGGCGTCGTAGCTCTCCTTGCTGTCCCACTGCGAGTACACGACGGCGAAGGCGCCCTCGACGAACATGGCGCGCAGGCCCTTGAAGACGCTGTGCGAGCGGTAGCCGGGGACGTTCACCAGCCAGTCCCGGCCCTCGCCCAGGAGCTTGATCAGGTCGGCCTGGTCGGCCTCGGCGACCCGGTGGACCTCGATGGCGGTGTAGTCGTCGCGGTCCGGCGAGACCTCGACGCGGCCGGCGAGGTCGGGGTGGGTCTGGGTGAAGACGATCTCGTTCTGCAGCAGCCGGATCGCCGTGGTGATCTCCCGGAAGACGGGCAGCGTGCGGTGCCTGAACTCCTCACCGGAGTACCGCTTCTCCAGGTCCTCGCCGCTGCGCCACTGGATCAGGTTGGCGGTGCCGGGGCTGTCCTGCCCGGCGTGCACGGTGGAGGAGATCCATCCCTCGTAGGTCGCCGCGTCGACGATCTTGCCCATCTCGGTGAGCAGCTGGTCCTGGTGCTCGGGGGTGTCGGTCGTGAACAGGTTGAGGACGGTCAGGTAGTTGTCCTCGGTGGAGATGATCGGCATGGTTCCTTCGCTTCCTCGGGAATGTGACGTGCGGTGGGCAGGGGCCCCGGTCAGTCGGCCGGGCCGAACCAGCGGCCGAGCGCCCTGGTGAGCGGCAGGCCGCTCGCCCCGGCGCCGGCGCCCTCGTGCGGGCCGCCGACCCAGGCGATGTAGCCGTCGGGGCGGACCAGGACGCCGCCCGGGACGCCGTCGTCCTCGGGGGCCTGGACGGTGACGGTGTCGACCCGGTCGGCCCATCCCCGGGCCACGGCGCGCAGTTCGGCGCTGTCGGCCAGGTCGAGCAGCAGACCGCGCCCGGACTCCAGGAGGGAGAGGACGCTTCGCTTGACGCCGTCGACGGTGACCTGCCGGTCCTCCAGACGGCGGCCGAGCAGCGGGTGGCCGTCGCCGCCGACGTCGTGGCGGATGTCGAGCCCCGTGACCATGCCCACCAGGTGGCGCTGCACCTCGTCGTGCCGCACCAGCTCGCCGAACACCTGCCGCAGCGGGTCGACTTCGTCGCCGCCGAGGTAGAGGGTGCGCTGGGCGAGGGTGTTGGCCAGGATCCGGGCGCCGACCGGGTGGCGCTCGGCGTGGTAGGTGTCGAGCAGTCCCTCGGGGGCCCGGCCCTTGAGGTCGAGGGCGAGCTTCCAGCCGAGGTTGACGGCGTCCTGGACGCCGGCGCTCATGCCCTGGGCGCCGATCGGCAGATGGATGTGGGCGGCGTCGCCGGCGACGAAGACGCGGCCCTTGCGGTACTCGGCGGCCTGCCGGCTGACGTCGGTGGTGGAGGACACCCACAGCGGCGTGGCGCCGCTGATGTCCTCGCCGGACAGGCGCTGGAAGGCCTCGGCGACCTCCTCGAAGGTGATCGGGTCCGGGCCGGTGCGCAGCGGCCGGTCGCGGTCGTAGTAGACGACGCGGCTGCGGTCCGGGCCGAGCGGCAGCACCATGACCATGCCCCCGGGCACCGGCTCCCCGCTGAACCGCGGGCGCAGCCGTATGCCGGTGACGTCGGCGAAGCGCAGTTCGACGGTGGGCGCGGTGCCGGGGAAGTCGATGCCGGCGCTGGTGCGCACCACGCTGCGGGCGCCGTCACAGCCGACGACGTAGCGGGCGCGCAGCGTGCCGGCGCCGTCGTCGGCGGCGACGCGGACGGCGACCCCGTCGTCGTCCTGCTCGACGCCGGTGACCTCGACGCCGCGGCGCACCTCGACGCCGCGCTCGGCGATCCAGCCGGCGAGCATGGCCTCCGTGCGCGACTGGGGAATGCCGCGGGCGCCGTAGGAACCACCGGGAAGGACCCGGTAGTCGAGCGGCACACCGCCGAAATGACCGAAAGGAATGACGTCGACGTCACCGAGCCGGGAAATAAGCCCGCGCTGGGCGAATTCCTCGATCGTGCGCGCGGAGAACCCGAGGGCGCGCGATTCCCTGATGGGCTCGGCAAGCCGGTCGACGACCAGGGCGGAGACTCCATGGAGACTCAACTCACCTGCGAGCATGAGTCCAGTAGGTCCTGCTCCGACGATGATCACGTCCGCGTCAAAGGTATTCATCCGCCCTCTCCCGACTGGTGTTCGACGAGTATTGCCGGGCCATGTGAGGACGGTAAAGAGAATGCGGTACAGGCTTCGCGCAATCCATTACAGAACTCTGTCGGCAATGTCAGATCTTCGGCAGGAACCTGGTTTCGCGAGCGCGGCGGGCACCATGCTCGGGCGGTGACTTCCAACCAACTCGCCGCCTCGGCCACGGCCGCCGACGCCGCTCTGGTCGGGGACCTGCTGGGCCGCTATCTGATCGCGCTCGACGACGAGGAACTCGACGACGCCTGGGCCCGCAGCCTGTTCACCGAGGACGCGGTCGTCACCTTCCCGATGAGCCGCCACGCGGGGTGCGCCGGACTCGCCGCGTGGCACCGCGCCTCCCTCACGGCGTTCGCGCGCACCCAGCACCTGGGATCGCCGCCGGTGGTGAGCGTCGAGGGAGACCGGGCCGTGTTCCGCGCCAACGTGCTGACCACCCACGTCCACCACCCCGGCGGCGACCGGCCGCCGCTGTTCCGCGCGGGCACGCTCGCCCGCGGCGAGGCCCGCAGGACGCCGGCCGGGTGGCGGTTGGGCGAGCTGTCGTTCCAGGTGATCTTCACCGAGGGAGAGCCTCCGCCCCGGACGTGAGCCGGCGGTGCGCCGGCCCGCGGCGCGGGCTCAGACGTCTGCCGACGGGCCGCCGCCGTCCTCCCGGCCGTCCTCCCGGAGCGGTGTCATCGCCGTGAGCAGCCGCCGGTCCAGCATGGTGCCGACCGAGGTGTCTCCGGCGGGGTCGAGCCCGGCGTCCTGGCAGGCCGCGCTGATGAGGTAGCGGCCGAGCACCGGGTGGGTGGCGAACGCCCACTCGTCGCCGAGGGCCGCGCTCCCGTCGGGGGTGCGCAGGCCGCCGAGGGCGAGGTCGAAGCCGAACTCGGTGAAGGGCAGCCGCATGCCCTGCCCGAGGGCCTTGGTGTAGGCCTCCTTCAGCGTCCACAGGCGCAGCAGGCACGCCGCCTGCTGGTCCGCGGGCAGCGCGTCGAGCTCCGCCGCCTCGGCCGGGGTGCACATCCGGCGCCGTATCAGGCCGAGGTCGAAGCGCCGGTCCGCGCGCTCGGCGTCCAGGCCCATCCGGCCCATCCGGCTGATGCCGACGGCCATCAGCTCACCGGTGTGCGTCAGGCCCACCTCCACCTGGTCGAGCCCGCGCAGGTAGGGACGGCCGCCGAGCCGGTAGGCGATGTCGATGTCCTCGGGTGCGATGCCGAGCGCGGCCGCCGCGGTGTACTTGATGAGCAGCCGGGAGGCGGCGAACCGGCAACGGACCGCGGGGTCCTGGGTGCCGGCGTAGCGGTCCCAGTCGCGGCCGAGCAGCGGCCTCAGGCGCGGCGTGGTGAGCACCGCGGGCAGCCACTCGGTCCAGGTCGCGTACGCCACCGTGGCCCCGCGGTCCAGGAGGTTCTCCCGGACCCGCAGCCAGGAGCTGTCGGGGCGCGGGATGCGCACGGGCGGTGCGACGGCACTGCCGCGCGCGGTGGCGACGACTCCGAGGGCGCTCAGGCGCTGCAGGGTGGCGAGCACGCCGGCGGTGTCGCGGGCGTCGACGTCGTCCGTGACGCGGCCGCCGCCGCCCAGGTCCGCGGGCTCACCGGGGTGCACGGCGTTCGCCTCCTTGCGTGGTCCTCCCGGCCCGGCGCTCTCGTGGGGCCGCCGGGCGGTTCCCTGCGGCGCCGAATCGTTTCTGTCGAGGCGGGGGGTCATGCGAGCCGCATCCCGTACAGGTCGAAGCTGCGCCCGCGCCGGTACCGGTCCACGAGCCCGGCGGCGAGGTCCTGCGCGACGCCGTCCGGCAGTTCGGGCACCTCCAGACCGAGACGGCGGCCGAACCGGGTCAGGGCCAGCAACGCCCAGTCGGGTTCGGCGAGCAGCGAGCCGTCCGGGGTGCCGGGGGCGGCGTTCTCGCACACGGCGAGGCAGGCGGCGGCGGCGAGCAGCAGGCAGTACCGGTCGACGAGGACGTACGCGGCCGGGGCCAGCCCCCCGGCGTCCGGACGCCCGAAGAGCGTGGCGCACCGCTCGGCGAGGCTGTGCACCTCGGCGGCGAAAGCGCGCGCCAGATCGGCGAGCGCCGCCCATCGCGGACCGCGGGCACGCTTGCCGTCGAGCCGGTCGGCGGCCCCGAGCAGCGCGGCGAGCAGCCCGTCGCAGCCGTGCTGCGGGTCGCGGGGCTCGGCGTCCAGGCGCCGGAAGTCGAGCGTGGCGCTCGGGGCGCCGGGGGTGAAGAGCGCGGCGGGGGCCTCGCGTCCGGTGTCCCCGTGCCAGGCCGCCAGGGTGCGCAGGTGGGGGACGAGCACGGCCTGGGTGTCGGCGGTGCCGGCGTGTCCCAGTCCGGCCACCGGCAGGTCGCGCACGAGCTTCTGGAAACCGCCGTACGCGGGGCCGCGGTCGTAGCCGCGGGCGCCGAGCACCGCGGCGAGTTCGTCGAGGTCCTCGTGGAGCAGCGCGGACACGGCGTACTTCACGGCGGCCGAGGGAACGAGGGCGTGCTCGGGCGCCAGGTCGAGCAGCCGCAGCCCGGTCACGGCGAGACTGTCGCAGGCCAGCAGGTCGGCGAAGACCCCGGCGAGCACCCGGCCCCGCCGTCCGCGCAGCACCAGACCGCGCCGGGACTCGCTGAGGGCCCGCACGGCGTAGCGCAGCGCGCTGTCCATGCCCGCCACCAGGGCGCCGCCGGACACCACCGCCCGGCTGACCTGGAAGGTGCGCAGGGACAGGTAGATGCCCTCGCCGAGCTCCCCGACCAGGGCTTCGGCGGGCACGGGGCAGTGGTCGAGATCCAGTCCGGCGTAATGGGCGCCGCGCATGCCGTGCGTGCGGGCGCGCGGCAGCCGGCGCACCGCGTGCGCCGGGAGCCGGTCGGTCTCCAGCAGGAACACGGAGTGGCTGTCCGGGCCCTCGCCCGGGGCGGTGCGCACGTAGGCGACGAAGGCGTCGGCGCGGTCGGCGTTGATGACGACTTCCTTGCGGCCGTCCACGACGTACCCGCCGCCCGGCGCGGGGCGCGCGCTGTACTCACCGCGCAGGATCGCGTTGGCGTGCGCGAACTCCCGGTGCAGGATGGTGATGCGGCCGCCGTCGAGCAGCCGCCGCGCGGTGTCCCGGCGCTGGCGCCCGTCGCCGGCCGTCCACACCACGGACGCGGCGAACAGAGCGGTCGTCCCGGCGCCGAAGCCGAGCGCCACGTCCCGCCGGAACACCGGCCGCAGCACCCGCGCGAGCCCCTCGACGCCGGTCAGGCGACCGCCCAGCGCCCACGGCACGAACTCCGCGGCGAGACCGAAGCGGCCGAGCAGTTCCTCGGTGGCCGCGGGCGCCTCGCGTCGCTCGTCGGCGGCGAGCAGCGCCCGCTGGCCGTGCGGGTTGTCGTCGGCGAAGGGATCGCCGAGCAGGTCCTCGACGTACTGGGCCCGTACGGCGCCGTCACCGGGAACCTGCAAGGAACGGGGGGCGGGCAGTACCGCGGCCCCGGGCGCACCGGCGCCCGCGGTCAGGTTGTCATTCACGTGGGACCTCCAACGTCGGCCCGCCCGACCAGTGCGGACGGACCGTTCGGCACGGTGAGCACGGTTGCGGCGACGGGCCGGCCGCGCGGCTCAGACTCCGCGGGCGAGCGCCCCCTCGGCGTGCTCCCTGGCCATCCGCAGCGCGGCGACGCTCTCCCGGGCGAGCCGTGCGCGCAGCGCCTCCCGCGCGACGCGCACCGCCTCGGCCCCGTCGCCGTACCGCTCCCGCACACCGTCCTCGTCGAGCACGGCGTGGTGCCGTGCGACGACGGTGACGCCCGAGCCCCAGACGTCGGGTTCGACCGACCACTCGCCCGTGTGCGCGGCGAGCAGCGCGGGCCGCTCGGTGTCCCGGACGTCCTTGTAGACGATGCGTCCGGCGTGCGGGAAGCCGATCCGCACCGACTCGGTCGTCCGCGTCGTGCCGTCGGCTCCGGACAGCTCCACGGTCATCAGCTGGACCCCGGGATCGCGTTCGGACATGCCGATCCGCGTGGCGCCGGGCACGGCGTCGGCCCGGTCGCCGAAGCGGTGCAGGAACTCGTAGACCGGCTCCACGCCCGCGTCGATGTGCACCGACTCCTCGAAGGACAGGACGAGGGCGTCCAAGCGGCGCCAGCGCTCGGCGAGCCGGCGGAGGTTGTCGAGCGCGGCCCGGGTGTTGGCGGTGGTGGCCCGCTTGACCCAGTCGACGTCCGCGCGCGTGTTGCCGTCGACCGCGAAGTCGTTGTGCAGGGTGACCAGGGAGCGCTCGGGGCCACGGGCTTCGACGGTCCAGCTGCCGCCCATGGAGGTCACCGGGCGGGGCACCACGTCCTGACGGAAGTCGACGCGGTGTGCCACGGGGTCCAGCACCCGCCGCGTGGTCCAGGACCTGATCTCGCCGTTGGCGGTGACCCACATCCGCAGCCGCTCCGACTCCCCGTCGAACTCCAGCTGTTCGACATGGACCGTCGGCGGCAGGAAGACCGGCCAGCGCAGAGCGTCCGCGATCAGGCCGTAGAGCACGCCGGCCGGGGCGTCCACCTCCGTGTGCTGGGCCATACGGTGCACAGGCGCGAGGTACATCACCACACCCCTCTCGTCTCGGACGTCCAAAAGGCTGGGCCGGCCACAGGGCGCCGCGACCGGCCCGGCCCGTACAGGCTCGCCATGGACTGTGTCCTGATCGAGTGGAGAACACCTCGGCCACCGCTCGACCGCCGCTCGAATCCCCAGCACGGCACGGCGGCCCCGCCCGCGGGGCGCTCTCGCTCGACGTCGGCTCGACCCGGACCCGACTGTGGCGACCTTCGCGACCGGCCCTGA
>NZ_JBHVYK010000049.1:37585-43811 GCF_042880855.1 Streptomyces sp. NPDC058291 | reverse complement strand
GACTGTGGCGACCTTCGCGACCGGCCCTGAGTCCCGGCCGGGGGCGCGGGGGGCCGCCCGGGCGAGGACGGGGCTCTGCGGGCCCCGCCCGCGGGGCGTCCTGGCTCGACGTCGGCTCGACCCGGACCCGACTGTGGCGACCTTCGCGACCGGCCCTGAGTCCCGGCCGGGGGCGCGGGGGGCCGCCCGGGCGAGGACGGGGCTCTGCGGGCCCCGCCGGCGGGGCGTCCTGGCTCGACGTCGGCTCGACCCGGATCCGACTGTGGCGACCTTCGTCGGCGGCCTTCTGGCGGCGCCGGCGCGGAGCGTCACGGCCCGTCGGGTGCGCGCCACGGAGAGGGCCGACGGGCCGACGGGCGGTGTGGCGGCGGGTCGTTCGGCCGCTCACCCGTCCCGGCGGGGACGCCGACGACGCCGACGGCCGTCGCGTGCGGACGGCCGTGGCCCGGGCAACCGGCCGGGACGGTGTCTGTGCGCGGCCTGCTCTTCGCGGACCGCCGCCCTGGCGCCTCGCGCGCGCTCCGGCGACAGCAGGTCTGTCGGACTCGAGAGGGCGTCAGGCGGTTCACGAGCGTGCGGGCCCAACGTGGCGGGCGGGGAACGGCGATCCGCTGCCCGAAGGAGTTCTGATGGCGTTTTCCGGTGCCCGGCGCGTGCGGCGGGCGGCCCGCGCCCTGGCGGCCTGCGTCTGGCAGTGCCTGGTGGCGGCCGGCGCCGTCCAGATCGCGGGCGAGGCAGCCCGGGCCCGTGCCGCCCGGCTGCTTCAGGCGCCCCCGCCCGGCCATCCCGAGCGTCTGCGTCCGGACCTGCCCCTGACCCCGCTGGAACGGACTCTGCTCAGAGAGCTGGACCTCGCGGACTGACGTGTCCGGCGGCGCGGCGTCAGGCCGCGTACAGGTCGAAGGTGGAGGTGCGCCGAGGACCGGACATCACGTCCAGCTGGGGGTCGACGGCGAGCATCGCCTGGTGCAGCCGCTGCAACTGCGGCGAGGGTTCCACGCCCAGCTCCTCGACCAGACGGCGGCGCAGCCGGTGGTAGACGTCGAGCGCGGCGGCCTGCCGACCGGAGCGGTACAGCGCCACCATGGCCTGCGAGTGCAGCCCCTCGTGCTCGGGGTGCCGGGCGGTCAGGTCCATCAGCTCGGCGGTGACCTCGGTGTGCCGGCCGAGCCGGAGGTCGGCGTCGATGCGGCGTTCCCGGGTGACGAGCCTGCTCTCCTCCAGCCGCATCGCCTCGATCTCCAGCACCGGGCCGACGCGTACGTCGACCAGGGCGGGACCCTGCCACAGGTCCAGCGCCTGGCGGTAGGTGCGGGCCGCCAGCTCGTCGTCCCCCTTCTCGAAGGCCTGCTGGCCCTCCGTGACGAGACACTCGTAGGCGTGGACGTCGACCGCGTCGGCGGGTATCTGCAGCAGGTAGCCGCCGTGCCGGGTGGCCAGCACGTCCTTGGCGGTGCCGGGGGCGCCGGGCCCCATGGCGGTGCCGAGCCGGCGCCGCAGCTGGAGGATGTAGGTCTGCAGGGTGGTGAGGGCGCTCTGGGGGAGGTCGGAGCCCCAGATCTCCTCCATGAGGGTGGGCACGGGCATGACCCGGCCCGGGTAGAGGGCCAGCAGGGCCAGGATCTGGCGCGGCTTCCCGGCCGTCGGGACGATCGACATCCCGTTGACGTCGGCACTCAGTGGACCAAGAACACGAATCTTCATGGCTTCCTCCCCGTACCTCGACGGCTGTTGTCGGTTTCCGATCCGGTGTGCGAATCGGTGCCCGAGGTTCGTCGATATTGCGCCACGCGGGGGCCGTATGCCCTTTCCCGCGACGCATGCACGAGGCGCACCGTATCCCGCCGCAACCCGGCCCTCGGATATCGTCGAGGAATCATCGAGTGACCTTCTTGCGGGCGCCCTTCTGCCGGGGCCTGGCTGACATATCCCTGATGTTCACCTGACCGCCGGAAAAAGGGGGAGCAGGCCGTCTTCTCGGAGCGGACCCGCGCTGTTAGCTTTCCGCGCCATGAAAACCGTCGAGAGCGCGGAGAGCACCGAGACCACGGAAAGCACCGAGAGCACCGAGAGCACCGAGAGCACCGAGATCCTTGGGCGGGACGGCCGGCAGGGTTCGCCCGCGGGCCCGGACCCGCTGACGCGGCAGCTGCTGCGGCTGATGATCGCCTCCCGTGCCCGGGGTGCCGGCCCCAACGCCCCGGCGCCCGGCGCGGAATCGTCGTGCCAGGGCCTGGATGCGGTCGCCGTCATGGAACTGGTCTCCGCCTGGCACCGACGCGGCGTCGAGGTCGGATTCCCCGAGCTGATGACGCGTCCGGTCTCCGGCGGACAAGGCGGCCGCCGGTGATCCGCACACGTCGTACGGGGTGAACTCGAAGAACCCCGCAATTCCGCTGGAGCCGGGGCCGTTTTCTCCCCGCCGTTCGCATGCGGCGTCTATGGTCCGATAGCCGGTGGAATTGCCTCACACCTCTTCCAATTCCCGGCCGGTCGGAACGGGATCACCAGAGGGAGCCATCCATGGAATGCGGTGCGCACTCCTCTACGGTCCTCGGCCGGGAGAGCGAAAGCGTGAGCAGGCACGACGGCACGGGTCCGGAGACGGCCGGGCCTGCGGGCGGGGACGGGGTGCTCTTCCGCATCCTCGGCCCCGTCGAGTTCCACGACGAGCGCACCGGCCGGTGGATCCGCCCTTCGGGGGCCAAACAGCGGGCTCTGCTGGGCGCACTCCTGGTGAAGGCGGGGCAGATCGTCTCCGTCCCCCGGCTCATCGACGAGTTGTGGGGCGGGCATCCGCCCGCGCATGCGGCGAACGCCCTGCAAGCCCATGTCGCCCGGTTGCGCCGGGTGCTGCCGACGGCGCCCGGGACAGCCGGTGAGCCGCGCCACGACCGGGTCGTGACCCGCTCCCTCGGCTATGTCCTGCGGCTGGGCGGGGCCACCACCGACGCCGACCTGTTCAACCGGCTGGCGGCCGAGGGCCGGGCCGCGGCGGTCGGCGATCCCGGACACGGCGCCGGCCTGTTGCGCCGGGCGCTGTCGTTGTGGCGGGGGCCGGCCTTGGAAGGCAGCGTGCGCGGCACCGTCTGCGCGGCCGAGGCGGCCCTGCTGGAGGAGAACCGGCTGACGGCACTGGAGGCGCTGTACGACGCGTGCCTGCGGACCGGCCGGCACCGCGAGATAACGGGCGAGTTGGAGGAACTGACCAGCGATCACCCCGTGCGGGAACGTTTCTACGACCTGCTGATGGTGGCCCTGTACCGCTGCGGCCGGCCGGCGGAGGCCCTCGGCGTCCACGACCGGGCCCGCATGCACCTGGCTCTGGAACTCGGCGTCGAGCCCGGTCCGGTCCTGCGCGGCCGGATGGAGGCGATCCTCCGCCACGACCCGGCGCTCGCGCTGTGCGGCCCCGCCGATCCGTTGCCGGCGGCCGTCCACCACCCCCCGGCCCCCTTGCCGGAGGCCGCGGTCCTGCCCCTCACCGACGAGATCGCCCGCTTGCGGCGTCATGTGGAGCGCCTCACCTGGGAGCAGGAGGCCCTGATCCGCCGCTTCGACCACCTGTCGGCCCTGGCGGCGTCGGCCCGGGTCCGGTGACGGGACCGCCCGCCACCGGGCGGCGCCCGGCGCCCGGCCCGCTCGTGCGGGATGCGGGTCAGCTCACCCGGACCATGGGCTGCCCGATGATCTCCGGGTCGCGGCCCGGGAGGGTCTCGGGGGTGGCCATCAGGATGGAGCGCTGCAGCCGGCTGAGCGTCGCCGACGGCTCCAGGCCCAACTCCCGTACGAGCGTGGTGCGCAGCCGCTGGTAGACGTTGAGCGCGTCGCCACGCCGCCCGGACCGGTGCAGGGCCACCATGAACTGGCCGTGCAGGCTCTCGTGCATCCGGTGCCGGTTGACGAGGACGGTCAGCTCGGACAGCAGCTCGCGGTGGCGGCCGCGGCGCAGATCTGCCTCGATGCGCTGGTCGAGGGCGCACAGCCGGGCCTCGTCCAGGCGCTTGACCTCGAGGCCGATCCGGCTGCCGGCGGTGACGTCGGCGAGTGCCGGGCCGGTCCACAGGGACAACGCCTCGCGCAGCCGCCGTGCCGCGCCGGAGAAGTCGTCGGCGTCCATGGCCCGGTAGCCCGCGCCGGCCTGCTTCTCGAACTCGCGGAAGTCGACCCGGCCGCCACGGGTGTTCAGACGGTAGCCGCCGGGGAGGGTGACCAGGATGTCCTTGGCGGTGACGCCCTTCTCGCCTGCCTGGGCCAGCGCCTCGCCGATGAGCTCCCGCAGCTGCAGCACGTACGTCTGCAGCGTGGTGCGGGCGCTGCGCGGCGGCTCGTCGTCCCACAGCTCCTCGATCAGGGAGGAGACCTGGACCACGCGGTCCGCGTGCAGAGCGAGCAGGGCCAGCACCTGCCGCGGCTTGGGTGCCGTGGGTGTGACGGAGATGCCGTGCTCGCGTACCGACAGCGCGCCCAAAACCTCGATGTCCACTGTCTCCCCCTTCGTCCGGTGCCGGTTGCGTACGGATCCATGCCGTGATGACCACCGCTTGGAAGCTTGGACGGTGCGCCACGGCTTCTGCTTGAGCACGAGTAAAAAACAGCATAGTCGGTTTGTCAATGAGAAGTGAAGATGTCCGAGGACCCCCTCCGCTCCCCGCAGAGCCCGGACTTCCACCGTCCGCAGGCGTCGTGCGGAGGCGCGGGATGCGGGGGTGAGGGCGAGGGGCTGACGCTCGAGCGCCGCCTGAGGACCCTGTGAGACGGTGCGGCGGCGGTGCGGGAGACGCCGGAGGCCGCTGGGACGACGTCAGGAAGTCAGGCGGTCAGGCAGCCAGGAAGTCGGGCAGTCGGGCAGTCAGGAAGTCACGGAGCCAGGGGAGTCCGGGAGTGAGGCAGTCAGGGAGCCAGCCCGAGCCCGGCCAGACGGCCGGGGTCGGTGAGGATGTCGAGCCTGGTGACCCGCCCGTCCCGGATGGGGCAGGTCCGGCCCACGACCGTCGTGAGCCCGGCCCCCAGGTTGCGCACCTCGCTCACATCGGTGCGGCTGAGCTTGAACCACGCCTCCTGGACGGCGTCCTCCGCCTCGGCGAGCGACCCCGGCATCCGGTAGGCCACCGCCCGCAGCCCCGGCCGTTCCGCCTCGAAACGGCCGGCCAGAAATAAGTCCCCGCTCACCTGTCACACCCTCGCGTCCGCATCCGTCGGTCCAGTGACAGACGCTAACCGATCACCAGGAGAGCATCAGATGAACACCGCTGCCACCACCACCACCGCCCGCATGAAGAACCCCGCTCTGGTCCTGCCGGACGCCATGAAGGGCATCCAGAGCATCTACGGCGCCATGTACCAGGGCGGCGTCCCCCCGCAGATCCTCGAACTGGTCCACCTGCGGGCCAGCCAGATCAACGGTTGCAGCGCCTGCGTGTTCGCCGGCGTGGCGGGCGCGAAGAAGCACGGCGAGAGCGACGAACGCCTGCACTCCGTGGCCGCCTGGCGCGAGGCGCCGTTCTTCACCGACGAGGAACGCGCGGCCCTGGCCCTGACCGAGGCCGCCACCCGGATCGCCGACCGCTCCGGCAAGGCCGTCCCGGACGAGGTGTGGAACGACGCCGCGGACCACTTCAACGAGGAGCAGCTCTCCGCGATCATCCTGATGATCAGCCTCACCAACTTCTTCAACCGCATCAACACCACCATCGAGGAGCCCGCCGGCACCACCTGGTGACCGGACGGGCGCCGTCGACCGGCCGACCGGTCGACAGAAGCCGGTGCGGGCGCCGGCGCAGGCGGCGGCCCGCCTGCGCCTGCGCCGGCGGCGGGCCGGCGGGCCGGCGGGCCGAAAAGGCGGCCACCGGGCCCGCCTGCACTCCGTGGCCGCCTAACCACCGGGTCGGCCTGCCACCGGGCCCGGCTGCACTCCGTGGCCGCCTGCCACCGGGCCGGCCTGCCACCGGGCCCGCCTGCACTCCGTGGCCGCCTGCCACCGGGCCGGCCTGCCACCCGGCCGGCCTGCCACCCGGCCGGCCTAACCACCGGGTCGGCCTGCCACCGGGCCCGCCTGCCACCTGCCGCCTGCCGAACCGACTGACCGCCCCGGCGTCTGCTGCGGCAAAGTCTGCGGCCCGCACGAAACGACCGGGCCGGGAACCCGCGGACCCGCGGACCCGGGGACGCGGGGACGCGGGGACGCGGGGACGCGGGGACGCGGGGACGCGGGGACGCGGGGACG
>NZ_JBHVYK010000049.1:0-37488 GCF_042880855.1 Streptomyces sp. NPDC058291 | reverse complement strand
ACGCGAGGACGCGAGGACGCGAGGACGCGACAGCGCGGTCGGTCAGGCGGGTCAGACGAGTCCCGAGGACGTGCCGACGACCGCGGGTCCACGCCGCTCCGCGTGCCGCTGCTCGCGTCGTTCCGCACGCCGCCCGCGCACCGCTTCCAGCCGCCGCCGGTCCAACGGCGACGCACGGCGGTCCAGCCGGACGGCGAGCAGCCATGCCGCCCGGTCGTACTCGCCTGCCGCGATCAGAGCGTGCAGCAGAGTCTCCTCCACCACCTCCTGCTGCGCCTTGCTGGCGCCCACGTGCGCGACCAGGGGCAGCAGCGGCCGAAGCCGCCGTACCGCCTGCCGCCAGTCCTCCCGGACCACGGCCGACAACGCGTCGCACAGCGGAGCGATCACCAGCGCGAACACCCGCTGGTGATGGGCCAGCGCATGGGCCCGCAGCCGCCCGAGGGCGTCGAGGTCCCCGGCGGCGGCGTGGGCCACCGCGCTGTGCAGGGCGGCGAAGCTCGTCGCCGGCGCGTCCAGCCAGTGCCGCGGAGCCGCGTCCAGCAGCTCGCCGACGGGCAGCCCGCCACTCCAGCTGTCCGTCATGCGCGCCCGCCACAGCAGCGAGGCGGAGTCGACCAGCAACCGACCTCCGCTCACGTGGGAGGCGGTGAGTTCCCGGCGGTAGCGGCGCAGCAGCGAGGGACGGTCGTCGAGCGACAGTTCGTGCAGGGCCGCATGCCAGGAGATGTGGGAACGATGGGCCGCCCCGTCCCCATGACGGCGAAGCCACTCGTCCAGCCAGGCCAGGCCGGCACGGTGCTCGCCGGTCTCGTAGTACACGTGCGCCCGGGCGTGGACGGCGTGCCCGGCGCGGGGCTGTGCGGCGAGGGCCCGGGACGCCAGGGCCTCGGCCTCTTCCCAACGCTCCTGTTCCTGCCGGACGAAGGCGAGCTGGCCCAGGTACCACCAGTCGTCCCCGTAGGTGCCCGACAGCCTCTCGACCAGCTCCCAGGCCTCCTCGGCGCCGGTCACGCCGTTGAAGGAGACGGTGGGCACGGCCGCGCTCACCGCCAGCGCGTCCCGGGGATGGTCGGCGATGTGACCCAGCAGGGCCGCTTTGCCCCGCTCCTCGGTACCGGTCAGGCAGGCGTCCACCGCCGCGACCAGGCCACGTTCACGGTCGTCCGCCCGCGCGGCCGCGGCCCGACGGGCGGACGCGAGCGCCTGAGGCGTCTCCTCGGCGCTTCCGCACTCGTGGCCGAGCAGCGCCAGCGTCGCGTGCCCGACGGCGAAGCCCGGGTCGGCGCCGACGGCTTCGGTCAGCAGTGCCTCGGCGCCTACGCTGCCCGCCAGGATGCGCTCCAGCGCCTGGTCGTACAGCTCCGCCGCTTCGGGTGACGTGCTCAGGCGCTGCCCGTAGCGGTCGGTCGGCACGGGGGCGCGACGGGCAGTGAGCGCGGCCAGCACGTCGCCGGCGACCTCGGCGGCCTGCGCGCGTATCTCCGGAACGGCGGTGGTCTCCAGCAGGTTCCCGCGTCGCGCGGCCCCGATCGCCCACAGCCGCAGGCCCGGGGCGCCGGCCGCGGGGACCAGCCGTCCGTCGCCGGCGGTGTCGAGCCCCAGACCGGCGGGGCCGGGGCGGGCGTAGCCGCGGTCCAGCACGCAGCGCACCAGGGGATCCGCCGTGCCGCGCGGGCCCGTACGCGCCCCGGTGCAGTTGACCACCGCACCGACCCGAAGCCGTGTGCCGTCGCTGAGGACGACCTCCACCGCGTCGCCGGCCGGCGCGGCGTGGACCACCTCCCCGGCGCCGATCCGCAGCCGGCCCGACGCCAGCAGCTCACGGAGCGTGGCCGCGGTCGCGGGCGCCATGCGGTGGCGATGCACCTCCCAGGTCCGCAGGTCCTCGACGAGGAAGCGGACCCGGTCGGCCAGGGGCAGTTGCTGCCACAGCGCCGCCGTCAGCGGGCGCAGCCCGTCCAGGGCGGGGCGCCAGTCGCCGCAGGCGCGGCGGGTGGCGGAGAGGTGCCGTCGGACGTCGCGGCGCAACGCGTCCAGACCGTGTGAACCGTCCAGGTCCGGTGGCTCGGCCGGCGGGGCCGCGGCGGGCAGGTGCTCCTGGGGAAGGAGCCCGTGGCGGGACACGGCGTGCAGCACGCGGTCGGGGCGGGCCAGCGTGGCGGCCAGGTCGACCATGGTCAGACCGGTGCCGACGAGCAGGACGTCCCCCTTCTCGGCGGGACCGTCCAGCGCGCCCGGCGCCCAGGGGTCGGCTACGAAACGCCCCGACTGGCTGAGTTCGGCTCCGGCCCAGTCCTGTGCCGGAGCGAGGTTGCCCAACGCCAGTACGGCCGCGTCCACCCGCAGCTCACCGCCGCCGGCGAGCCGCAGAGCCAGCCCGAAACCCTGCTCACGGGCGGCCACGACCTTCTCCCGCACCCGGTGCAGCCGGGCTTGTCCGCAGGCGTCGGCGGTGCGCTCGACGAGGTCGGTCAGGTACTGCCCGTACACCTGGCGGGGCACGAAGTCACCGGGCGCGGTATGCGGGTCGCGGTCCGTCAGCCAGCGCAGGAAGTGCCCGGGGTCGTCGGGCAAGGCACTCATGCGGGCGGCGGGCACATTGAGGAGATGGCGCGGGTCGGACGTGCCGTAGGCGACACCCGGCCCGGTTCGTTGCGACGGATCGATCAGCCATACCCCGACGGCCCGGCCGGCCCGGTCGGCCTGACGCATCAGCTGAACCGCCGTCAGCGCCCCCGCCGCACCGGCCCCGACGATCGCGACACGGCGCATCACAACCGACCCCCCTCGCCCGCCGTACCGCCGGCCGGACCGAGCTCGGCCCGGCCGCCGCCGAGGACCGAGGCGAGACAGTGCGACGCGATGACGTCCGACAGCGGCACGAACCCGGCGGCCAGGGTGTGAGCCCGAGCGCGAACGTGGTGCCGTCCACGGGAAACGACCTTGCGCATACCCACTCCTCACGCCGAACGCCGAACGAGGTCTCTCACCTCCCCGCCTGGCGGCATCCTCGATCGCTTCGGTCGAAGACGGGTCGAATACCGCTCGTGAGTCGCATCAGCCGCGCTCGCCCCCCTGGTGTTGCAGCGGTACGGCACGCGCGGAGGGGGGCGGTGCGGGGGTTTGCCCGCACCGCCCCCTCCACGCGGGGTCACTCAGGGCAACAGGGCCGGGTTCAGAGCCAGTTGCCGCAGCTGCGCCTTCGTCAGCGGGTAGGTCTTCAGCGGCGGCCCCTCCTTGCCGGGGCCATGGATGCCCGTCCAGTCCCCGATGGACAGCACGGTGTCGTCGTCCCGTACCAGCCAGGCCTCCAACCAGCTGTTCGACGCCTTGTCGGCCTTCGCGCCCGATGCCTGCCAGATCGACAGCAGGCCGACGCCGGGCACCTTCTCGCTGGTGCAGTCCGTCTGCCACTTCTGTGCGGGGGGGAGGTCGAGGCACGTGGTGACGCCGCCGGCCTGGGCCTTGTTCTTCACGCGGACCGTGAGGTAGCCGACGCCCCCGTCCCGCGCGACGGCGTAGTCCCCGTCGTACGGTCCGATCCCCTTCTTGGTCATATCCGAGGTCCGCACGCCGAGCAACTGCGTCATGTCGACCTCGTGCAGCTTGCCCACCCCGTCGGGCAACTGCTTCGCGAAGCCGGCCGCCCCCGTGCCGGCCCCTGCGCTGCCGACCCCCGCGCCGACCCCTGCGGCGGCCGCGCTGCGCCCCCCGGCCCTGTCCGGCAGGACACCCGACCCGAGGACGGCTCCCGCGGCGACCACGGCCGCCACCGCACCCGTGACCGCAGCCCGCCGCCGACGCCGTAGCACCGCGGCGCGCGCGAAGACGCTCTCGTCGCCCCCGCCCACGGGCGCCTGCACGGTGTCGACCGCGCGCCCCAGCAGCTCGCGCACCGTTTCCAGCTCGCTCATACGAATTCCTCCCGTACCGCGGCCCGCAGTGCCGCGAGCCCCCTCGCCGTGTGGCTCTTGACCGTGCTCTCCCGCATCCCCAGCACCTCGGCGGTCGCGGTCACGCCGAGGTCCTCCCAGTAGCGCAGCACCAGCACCGCCCGCTGCTTCGGCGGTAGCGCGGCGAGCGCGGCCCGGACCATCAGCCCGGTGTCCCGGTCCGTCGGCTGTGCCGCCACGTCGGGCAGCTCGCCGTAGGGACGCTCACGCCGCCAGAACCGGCGCCGCCCCGCGATGAAGGTGTTGATCAGCGTCTTGCGGGCGTAGGCCTCCAGGTTGTCCAGCCGCCCGTGTCGGCGCGCGCCGAGGACGACCCTGACGAGCGTCGTCTGGACGAGGTCGTCGGCCTCGTCGCGGTTGCCGCACAGCAGGAATGCGCTGCGGAACAACGCCGTCCGTCTTCCCTCGACGAAGGCGTGCAGAGCCGCTTCCGCGCCCCGCGTCATCCCTCCCCCTCTCCCGGTCCGTCCGGTGGCGGACCGTCTCACCCTTCCAGTGCGCCGAGGAGGGCCGTAGGACGCAGCAGACGGCCACGAGATGTCCGAGGGCCTTCAGCCTCGGCTCTGATGCGGGCCCCGGCCTTCGTCGCGGGCCGGACCCTTGCCGAGGTCACCGCCGAGGATCTCGGCGCCTGATCGAGGACAAGCCGCCTGGAACACCACCTGTGAAGCACTCGTCGCACCTCACCCCCACGGCACCGCGACGGTGCGCCGCCGACTGTTGCGGTGGTCCTCGAACTCCGCTGGCCTGGCTCGACGTTCCAGCCCTGGTCGAGAGCGCTCCAGAGCAAGCTCGTCCGGTTCGGCGGCTTGGGCTGCGATGAGAATGACCTGTCAACGAGCCCAGCAAATCTGCCGAAGATGCGATGCAAGTTCCCCAAAGGGGACGGGACCGAAGCTGCGGGCGTTGAGTCGTTGACAACATTGCTGATAGTTCTCTCCTCCATCACGCGCGTGCCCTCAACGGTGTGCCGACGCAGTCGGCGCACCGTTCCCCATCCTTGTCTTCAGGGAGTTGTTCGTGAGCAAAGAGAGAACACGTCGGGCTCGTGGCCGACGGACGTGGCGCGCCATAGCCGGCGTGGCCGCCGGTGTCGTCCTCGTCGGTGGCGGTCTCGCGGCGGCCAACGCCGCGACGTCCACGGGCGAGGTGAAGAAGGCCGGCGTCCACTACCCGGTCGACAAGAAGGCCGGCGGTGTCGCGGCCGTGGTCAGCGCCGCCAACGGGTTCTTGAACACGCTGGACTCCGACCAGCAGGCGTCGACGGTCCTGGACTTCTCCCAGGCGAACGCGACCGCGTGGTCGAACCTGCCGTGTGGGTCCACCTGCCGCCCCGGAATCCGGTTCAGCTCGCTGAGCGACGAGCAGCTGGCCGCGGCCGAGAACGTGTTGAAGGTGGCCCTGGGGTCCGGCAAGGGCACCGGCTACGACCACGTCCTTGAGACTCTCAAGGCCGACGACGTGCTCGCCTCGGCGCAGGGCACCGGCTCCGCGCCGGCCGGCGGCGGGCCCAGCGCTCCCTCCGCCTCCGCCGACGCCTCCGCGTCCGCCTCGGCCTCGGCGGATCCGAGTGCCACGCCCACCGACGTCCCGACCGGCGCTCCGCCGTCCGGCGGCCCCGGCGGTGGTGGTGGCGGCGGTCTGGGCGGCTACGGCAGCGGCGTGTACTTCCTGGCGTTCCTGGGCACCCCGTCGGCGCACGGCACCTGGCAACTGCACTTCGGCGGCCATCACCTCGCCGTCAACGTCACCTACAAGGACGGCAAGGTGGCCGGCGCCAGCCCGTTCTTCACCGGCGTCGAGCCGACCAGCTGGACCGACGACGACGGCACCACGCACGCGCCGATGGCGAAGTTCCGCGACGGCCTGCTGAAGCTGACCGGCAGTCTGAGCACCGCTCAGCTGGCCAAGGCCAAGCTGTCCCAGTCGTTCGGTGACGTGCTGCTCGGCCCGGGCGAGGACGGCCAGTTCCCGCAGACGAAGCAGGGCATCAAGGTCGGCTCGCTGTCGCCTCAGCAGAAGAAGCTGGTCCTGTCGGCGATCCACCCGTGGGTCGCGGACGTGGACGACGCCACCGCGAAACAGCTGATGAAGACGTACGCGAAGGAGCTCGACCAGACCTACGTCGCCTACTCCGGCGGCACGGGCCTGACTGCCCAGGGCGACTACGTCCGCATCGACGGCCCCAGTGTGTGGATCGAGTTCGTCTGCCAGAACGGCGTCGTCTACCGGGACCAGGTCCACTACCACACCGTGTACCGGGACCACACCCGCGACTACGGCAGCGAGTTCTCCTTCTCATGATCCGACCGCGAAACTGGCTGACCACAGCACTGCGCCTGGTGGCCGGGATCGCGATCGCGCTACCGGCGGCGCTCCTCACGGGGGCGTCGCCGGCCGCCGCGCATCCGATGCCGCACTCGGTGGTGCAGCTCGACGTGTACCAGACGTCCGTCTCCGCCCGCCTGGAACTGCCGGTCGACGACCTCTCCCGGGCCAGCGGGATCGACCTGAGCGACACCACCCAGGCCACCCTGTCCGCGAAGGCCGCAGCCATCCGGACCTACCTCGACCACCACATCCACCCGACCACCACCCAGGGCGAGAACTGGCAGGTCGTCATCGGAGCCCTCAGTCTGAGCAGCACCGAGCAGACCTCCACCGGCCCCTACCGCGAGCTTGTCGCCGAGGCCGTGCTCACCCCGCCGGCCGGCGCCGACACGCGCCGCTTCGCCTTCCGCTACGACGTCATCGTGCACCAAGTCATCACCCACACCGCCCTGGTGACGGTGCGCCAGGACTGGGCCGCCGGGCAGATCGACGGCGAGACCACCACCCAGGTCGGCACCATCGGGATCGACACCCGGACCATGACCGTCCCGGCCCTGAAGGTCGACCTCGGCGACGGCAGCGCCTGGCGCGGCTTCCTCGCCATGGTGAACCTGGGCGGCGACCACATCCTCACCGGCACCGACCACCTGCTCTTCCTGCTGATCCTGCTCCTGCCCGCACCCCTCGCGGCCACCGCAGGTCGCTGGAACGGCCTGGTCAGCGCCCGCTCCGCGCTCGGCCGGATCGGCCGCATCACACTCGCCTTCACCGCCGGGCACTCCGTCGCGCTGGCCGCCACGGCGCTCGGCCGCCTGCACCTCCCCGGATGGCCGGTCGAGGCGTTCATCGCGGCCAGCATCCTCGTCGGCGCGATCCACGCCGTCCGCCCCCTCTTCCCGGGCAGGGAAGCACTCGTGGCCGGGGTCTTCGGGCTCGGCCACGGCATGGCGTTCTCCTTCGTCCTGGCCGAGCTGCACCTGTCCACCGGCCGGCTGGCGACCAGCCTGTTGGGCTTCAACCTCGGCATCGAACTGGTCCAGCTCCTGCTGGTCTGCCTCACCCTGCCCTCGCTGCTGGTGCTGGCCCGGCTGCGGGTGCAGCCCGTGCTGCGGCTGACCGGCGCCCTGCTCACGGGCACGGCGGCCGTCGGCTGGCTGGCCGACCGCCTCGGCCTTCCCAACGCCGTCGCCCGGGCGGCCGACAGCGCCGGATCCCACACCACGCCGATGCTGGCCGCCCTCACCGTGACCGCACTCACCGCCACCGCCTGGACCCTGGCCACCGTCACCCGCCGCCACGCACGACCCGAACCGGCCGAGCCGCCGGCCGCGACACGTCCTGGGCCGGGAGAGCCACACGCGGCCACGACGGGTGAGTCCCGCGATCGAGACCAGCCGGCGCGGAGCGCCGACTCGGCGGTGACGTAGAACGCTTGAGCGCAGCGAGCCGCTGACGGCCGCGACGCGTCGCCCAGGGTGAGGCCGTCCTCCGCGTCCCACGGGAAGTGGACTCCGAGCCAGACCCTGCTGTAGGCGTCTTCGGTGGCCGCCGCGCTGAAGCCGGCGAAGTGGCGGGTCTTCACCGGTGACTGAGGCTCGTCGGTCGTCATGTCGAAGGCGATGTCGTCGCTGCCGAAGCAGCGCTTCATCACTCCGGCCCAGGCCCCGCCGAACGTCGCGTGCCCCGAGGCCCAGCCCGGGAAGGACGGGGTGACGTTCACGCTACGGGCGGGCCGCGTAGGGTGTCGCCCCATGCTGGTCGGCACTCCCGGCAGAGCCGGCGTGGTGGTCTCCCGGTTCCTGCAACTTCCGCGGTACCGCGGAAGGTTGACGCCCGTCAGGCAGCGCAGGCCTTACGCTGCTGCGATGCGGATCCGCCCCCTCGTCGTCGACGCGCTGATTGTGGCGGCACTGACCGGCGTGGCCCTACTGCTGGGGCCGGAGGCCGCGCGGCAGGGCCAGAATCCGCTCGACGGAGCCGCCTACGCGCTGGTCGTCCTGGTCCACCTGCCGCTCGTCCTCCGCGGCCGGGCCCCTGTCAGGGTCTGCTGCCTCGTGCACGCGACCTGGCTGGTGTACGTCACCGTCGGCTACTGGCCCGTGGTGTGCAGCTTCGGACCCATGCTCGCCGTCTACACCGTCGCCTCCGTGCGCGTGGCGCGCGTCTCCGTCGCCTGCGCCGCGCTGATGGGCGGGGTCTGGATCTACGCGGGGGCGGTGAACCACACCGACTCCTGGGCGTCTGTCATCGGACAGGCGGTGGTCTACCCGGCGATGCTGTGGCGGTTCGGTGTCCTCGCCCGCCGCTCGAACGAGCTGGCCCGGCAACTGCGCCGGGAGCAGGCGGAGCGGGCCCGGCGCGAGGTGGCCGAGGAACGCGGCCGGATCGCCCGCGAACTGCACGACGTGGTCGCCCACCACATGTCCGTGATCTCCGTACAGACCGGTCTCGCCCGGTTCGTCTTCGACACCGACCGCCAGACCACGCGTACCGCGCTCGACACGATAGAAGCCACCGGCAAGGAAGCCCTCGAAGAGCTGCGCCGCATGCTCATGGTGCTGCGCGCTTCCGACGAGGGCGCCCCCGCCGGCCCGATGCCGGGCCTGGCCCGCCTCGGCGAGATGACCGAACGCGTCCGCGCCGGCGGGACCGAGGTCGCCCTGACCGTCGAGGGCGTCGAGCGTCCGGTGGCCCCCGGCGTGGAACTGTGCGCCTACCGGGTGGTGCAGGAGGCGCTCACCAACGTCCTCAAGCACGCGCCCGGCGCGCGTGCGCGGGTACTGCTGAGGTATGAACCGCACCAGGTGACGGTTTCGGTCACGGACGACGGCGAGGGGGCGATTCCAGACAGAGTACGAACCGGCGGCGGACACGGCTTGCTCGGCATGCGAGAGCGGGCCAAGCTCTACGGCGGGCAGATCGACATCGGCCGGCAGGACCAAGGCGGCTTCGCCGTGCGGCTGATCCTGCCGACGTCCGCGCGGGCCGCACAGCAGGGGGACGACACCACCACATGACCACCGTGCTCGTCGTGGACGACCAGTTCCTCATCCGGGCCGGCCTGGTGGGCCTGCTGCGTGCCGCACCCGGCATCGAGGTGGTCGGCGAGGCGAGCGACGGCGCGGAGGGCGTCCTCCTGGCCGCCCGAACCGCCCCCCAGGTGATCCTCATGGATGTCCGGATGCCCGGCATGAACGGCATCGAGGCCACCGAACGCATCCTCGCCGACGCCGGCGACCCTCCGCCCCGCATCCTGATGCTGACCACCTTCGACCTCGACGAGTACGTCTACGGGGCACTGCGCGCCGGAGCCTGCGGGTTCCTGCTCAAGGACTCCGGCCCGGAACGGCTGCTCGCCGCCGTGACCGCGATCGCCGGCGGCGACGCACTCTTCGCGCCCAGCGTCACCCGCCGCCTCGTGGAGGCCTACGCCCGGCAGACCGCCTGCGAACAGCCCCCCGACCTGCAGGCGTTGACCGCCCGCGAACGGGAGGTCCTGAAACTGATCGCACGGGGCCTGTCCAACCTGGAGATCGCTGAGCGCCTCTACATCAGCGAGGCGACCGTCAAGACCCACCTCAACCGCACGATGACCAAACTGGACCTGGACAGCAGGGCACAGGCCGTGGTCGTGGCGTACGAATCGGGGCTCGTGACCCCCGGCGGATAGCGGCCGGATGCTCTGGCAGCCCCATGGCCTGGATCAGTGCACGTAGATGCAGGCCTCACCGCCGTAGTGCTGCGAGCCGCCGCTGGCGATCCAGAGCTTGGCGCAGTAGTTGCCCGCCCTCGAAACGGAGCCGTTGAGGACGAAGACGTCCGTCAGGCCGTTGGTGGTGGCTTGCAGGCCGTTCTTCCAGTGCACGCCGCCGGCCTTGATGTATTCGATGTGGATCGACTTCGCGTTGTTGTTGTCGGTTCGCCTCGCGCTCCCTTTGACCTGCTCGACATACAGGTCGTGACCGGTGATCTCGTAACAGACCTCCCAGTAACCCAGGGAGTCGGACCCGCCGTTTCCGCAGACTCTTGCGGAAGCGGAGGCGGGGCTGGCTGTCGCCAGGGTGGCGATGGTCATCACGCCGGCGGTGACGGACGCGGCCAGAAGACGTCGATTCCTGCGTTGCGTTTTCATGAGGCGAGCCTGGCACCCCCAGGGCTCGAAGCCATCCCACGCTCGGAGGAGTGCGGGTCAACCTGTGGCGTACGCGCGGGTAAACCAGTGGGGTACGCGCAGGTGAGCCCGGCTCCTCTGCCGCTGTCAACGGCCCTTCAGCGTCCCCGCGAACGACACGGCCCACCGGCGCGGTCGCCGCGGGCTACAGCGGGTCGGCCGGTGGCCTCGTCACCAAAGCGCCAGAGGCGGTCCGGACCCGGTCTGCCCGTCGCCTACGGTCGGGGGAGGCGCGGGGCGAGCGGTCCGCGGCGGCCAGTTGGTCGCCACGGCGTGCGGAGCGCGTGTCATCGCCACCGCCGGCCGGTGATCACGCTGGAGTCGTCCGGCCGGCCCCGGTCCGCGGCGATGGCGCGGGCGGTCTGCGGATGGCCGCGGGTCAGCACGACCGGTCGTACGCCCGCCTCGCGCAGCCCTTGTCCGTCGATCGGGCGCCCCCCGCCGGGCGGCATGGCACCAGCGCATCACCCGTCACCGAAGGGCAGCCGACACCGTTGCCCGACTCTGGGCCGATGCGTGCACTTCGTACCCATGTACTTGCCATGACTTGACAATCCGTTCCCTGGACGTTCAACCCTGGTCCCTCGCCTGTGCCGTGTGCCGTCCCTAGGTTTCCTGAGGGTTTGGGAAGAGGGGACCATGGACGTACTTCTCGCGGTCCGGGCGCGTGGGATCAGCAAGTGTTTCGGTGATGTCGTGGCGCTCGACGGCGTCGACCTGGATGTGACGCAGGGGCAGATCCACGGTCTGGTGGGACCGAACGGTGCCGGCAAGACGACGCTGCTCGGCCTTCTGCTGGGCCTGTCCGTCGCCGACGGCGGCCGTCTGGAGATCCTGGGGACGCCGGTCGAGCGGGCGCTCGCGGTTCCCGACGGTGTCGCCGGCTTCGTGGACGGCCCCGGTCTCTACCCCTCGCTCACCGCCCGGCAGAACCTCGCCGCGCTGGCCCGACTGCGCGGCCACGACGCGCGCACGGCGGGCATCGACGAGGTGCTCGACGAGGTCGGCCTCACCGACGTCGCCGACGACAGGGCCCGCGGTTTCTCCCTGGGCATGCGTCAGCGGCTCGGTCTGGCCGCGGCCCTGCTGACCAAGCCCCGGCTGCTGGTGCTCGACGAGCCCTCCAACGGCCTCGACCCGTCCGGCAAGAGACATGTGCACCGGGTCCTCACCCGGCTCGCCGCGGACGGCACCGGCGTCGTGGTCTCCAGCCACCGTATGGACGACCTCGAGGCGCTGTGCTCCGAGGTCACCATCCTCGCGACCGGACGGGTCGTCTTCTCCGGGCCGCTGAACAAGCTGGCCGCCGAGAACCGCGAACTCGACTACCGGGTGCGCACCTCCGATCCGCGCGCCGCGCGCCGACTGGCCGCCGACACGGACGGGATCAGGATCGTCGACGACACCGGGATGCGGCCGGACGCCGAAGTGCTGGTCGTGCGGACGCTGGTGCCCGCGCTCGACGAACTGGTGGCGCACCTCGTGCGGTCGGGCGTCGCGGTGCGCGAACTGGCGCCCGTCCTCTCGCCGTTGGAAGCCGCCTTCCTCGCCCTCACCGAGCCTGAGGAGGAAGGCCGATGACCACGGCCATCGCCGAAGACGGCGTTGCCCTCGTCCGCCGCGTGCCTCTTGCGCGCGGCTACCGTTTCGAGTGGGTGAAGCTGGTCTCGCAGTGGCGGATCCGCCTGCTGGTCCTCGCCTGTTGGATCGCGCCGGCGCTCTTCGTGGCCGGGGTGAGCCAGCAGAGCACGCTGCCCTCCGACACGCTCTTCGGCCGCTGGATGCATGCCACGGGCTGGGCCGGGCCGCTGGTGATGCTCGGCTTCGCGGGCACCTGGGCGCTGCCGCTGCTGACCTCGCTGGTCGCCGGTGACGTGTTCGCCGCCGAGGACCGCCTCGGAACGTGGCGCCAGCTGCTGGTGGCGGTCCGCTCGCCCCGGCGCATCTTCGTGGCGAAGTCGCTGGCCGCCCTCACCGTCATCCTGCTGTTGATGGCCGGGCTGGTGTGCTCCAGCGTGCTCGGCGGGCTGGTGTCGGTCGGCGACCAGCCGCTGGTCGGCCTCGACGGCCACCTGCTGACATCGGGAGACGCGGCCGGCCGGGTCCTGCTGGCGTGGCTCTGCGCGCTCGCCCCGACCCTGGCGCTCGCCGCGATCGGCCTGCTCGGATCAGTCGCCCTGGGCCGCTCCCCGATGGGGCTGCTGCTGCCCCCACTGGTCGCGCTCGGCATGCAGGTCGCCCAGATGCTGCCGCTGCCGGTCGCCGTACGCCTCGCCCTGCCGGGCTGTGCCTTCATCTCCTGGAACGGCCTGTTCACCAGCCCGGCCCAGCTCACGCCGCTCCTGATCGCAGTCGCGGTCAGCCTGGTGTGGGCCGCACTGGCGACGACGCTGGCCTATCTGCTGTTCGTGCGGCGGGACTTCACCAACCCGGCCTACGACGGTGCCGGGCACCGCGCCCTCACCGTCGGACTGCTGCCGCCGGCCGCCCTGACCGCCCTCACCGTCGCGGTGGTCGCCGTAGCGACCCCCTCCATGGGCTCGGGCATCACGCAGGACAAGGTCCAGCGGTCGGTGGCCACGGCCTTCGCCCACCTCTACCGCTTGCAGACCCGGCAGTTGCACCGACCCGCCGTCACGGAGGCGAAGCTGCGAGCCACGGCGGCCTGCACCAAGAGCGACGGCCGGGACGCTCAGGAGGGCGCGGGCAACGACTGGCGCTGTGTCGTGACCTGGCATCTCCCCGACGTCGCGGTGGCCGGCACGGCCGTCTACCAGCTCGACGTCGCCTCAGACGGGCGGTTCGTGGCCGACGGCGACGGACCGAAGGAAGTGAACGGCTACTTCCTCGTCCGTACCCCCACCCGGGACGCCCCGAACCCCCTTTGGCAGTTCGACGGCAACGTCGAACTGCTGGACACCACCTCGAAGGGATAAGCCCATGCAGGTAACACGGCAACGCCGGGTCGACGAGAAAGAGCAGGTCAGCCTCTTCGGCAGACGCGTCGGTCGGCGCACCGTACTCGTGACGGCCGGCATCGCCGTCGCCCTCGGCGTCACGGGGACCGCCGTCGCCTCGACGTGGCAGTTCGGCACCCAGCAGGTCGCCCAGGTCACCCGCAACGGCCAGGTCATCTCCAGCGACCAGTACATCAAGCCGTACGGCGACCGCACCGTCATCAACGACGGCAAGATCATGTCGTCCACGGTCAGCCCGGACGGCACCCGCCTCGCCGCCGCTCTCGCCGACGGCGACGCCTCACTGGTCGTCCTGGACCTCGCGACCGGGCAGGTGAAGCAGAAGGTCGGCACCAACGCGGCCGACGACCTGCGCATCAAGACCGGCTCCGTCGGCCAGGAGGGCCCGGCCTACTCGCCCGACGGCACGCAGCTGTGGCTGGGCCAGGCCGACGGCTACACCAAGTTCACCGTCAACGCGGACGGCACCCTCGCCAAGCCGGTATCCGTCGCCATCCCCGCCGACGGCGCCAAGCGCGCGCTCGTGGGCGCCGCGGTGTTCTCGGCCGACGGCGCCACCGTGTACTCGGCGGTCAACGGCCAGAACAAGGTGGTCGCCATCGACGCGGCCAGGGGAACCGTCAAGCAGAGCTGGGCCGTCGGCAACGCCCCGCGCGGGCTCGCCCTGGTGGGCGGCAAGCTCTACGTCAGCAACGAGGGCGGGCGTCCGGCCAAGGCCGGCGACACCACCATGAACTCCTACGGCACCCAGGCGCCGGCCGACCCCGACACCGGTGCCACCACCAGCGGCACGGTCAGTGTCATCGACACGGCGGACCCATCCGCCGCCGTCGGCAGCGTCGACGTCGGTCTGCACCCGACCGCCGTGTACGCCAAGCAGGGCACGGTGTTCGTCACGAACACCGCCGACAACAGCGTCTCGGTCATCGACACGGCCAAGGACAAGGTCGTCCAGACCATCGCCACCCAGCCGTGGCCGGAGGCCTCGGTCGGTTACGAGCCCAACGCGGTGACGCTCACCGACGACGGCCGCCTGCTGGTGACGCTCGGCCGCGCCAACGCCGTCGCCGTGTACCGCTACACCTCCGCGCAGCAGCCGGCCCGCTACGTCGGCCTGCTCCCCACGGACTACTACCCCTCGGCGATCACCACCGTCGGCAAGCAGGTGGTCGTGTCCAACACCCGTGGTATCGACGCCCGCCGCCCCACCACCGGCGCCGGCCACGGCACCCACGACACGACGTCGAGCCTGACCCACTTCACCCTGCCCGACGACAGCGTCGTCCGCTCCCGGACGGCCAAGGTGTTCCAGCAGAACGGCTGGAAGGCCGGCTCGGTCCTCACCGCCAAGGGCAAGGGCAAGGGCAAGGGCCACGCCAAGCCGCTGCCGGTCCCGGCGCGCCTGGGCGACCCCTCGACGATCAAGCACGTGTTCCTGCTGGTCAAGGAGAACCGGACCTACGACCAGGTCTTCGGCGACATGCCGCAGGGCGACGGTGACTCCTCGCTGACGACGTTCGGCGAGAACGTCACGCCCAACCAGCACGCACTGGCCCGGCAGTTCGGGCTCTACGACAACTTCTACGACGTCGGCACGAACTCCGCCGAGGGCCACAACTGGCTGATGCAGTCGGACAACCCGGAGTACACCGAGTCCTCCGCCGGCGAGTACACGCGCAGCTACGACACCGAGGACGACGTTCTCGGCCACCAGAAGACGGGCTTCATCTGGACCGGCGCGCAGGCGGCCGGGAAGTCCGTCAAGGACTTCGGCGAGTTCCAGTCGATCGAGTCCAAGCCGGCCGGCGCGAACTGGCAGAACCTGTACTGCGACAGCAAGAACATGGCCGCCACCGGAGCGCAGACCCAGTACCCCATCAAGACGGGTTCGGCGATCCCGTCGCTCAACAAGGTGTCGGTGCAGGGCTTCCCGATGTTCGACCTCGACGTCCCGGACATCTACAAGCAGCAGATCTGGAAGCAGGACTTCGAGAAGAACGGTCCGGCGAACCTGAACATGTTCTGGTTCTCCAACGACCACACAGGCGGCCCGGCGAACGCGTCCGCCGAGGTCGCGGACAACGACCTCGCGGTCGGCCGGATGGTCGACGAGATCTCGCACAGCAGGTACTGGAAGGACTCGGCGATCTTCGTCGTCGAGGACGACTCCCAGAACGGCCTCGACCACGTCGACGGCCACCGGGCGCCGGTCCAGGTCATCAGCCCCTACGCCAAGCACGGCACCGTCGACCACCACTACTACTCGCAGATCACGATGGTCCGCACCATCGAGCAGATCCTCGGCGTCCACCCGATGAACCAGCTCGACAGCGCGGCCACCCCGATGTACGGGGCGTTCACCCAGAAGGCGGACGACACTTCGTTCACCGCAGTGCCCAACCGGACGTCGCTGACCCTCGGCGTGAGCCCCCAGCCCTCCTGCGGTTCGGACACCCCTGCGCCGCAGGACACCAAGGCCGCGGCGGCGCCGACGTCCACCGCGGTGCCGCAGGCCGCGCGGACGGTGGCGGCGCAGTGGAAGACGTGGGCGTCGCACCAGCGGCTGACCGGGCCGAACGCCGTGCCCGACTACGCCAACGCCGAGCAGATGAACCGTTACACCTGGTACCAGACGCACGACTTCACCAAGCCGTACCCCGGTGACGAGAAGGTGTACGCGCCGAACGCCGTACCCGGCGCCTACCTCCCGTCGGCGGAGTCCGACGGCTGACGGAGCCGAGTCCCGGCATGGCCCTCCGGCCGGCGCATCGCCGACCGGAGGGCGGCCTCGTTGTCAGCCCCTTCGTTCAGCGGGCGTCGCCGGCCCGGCAGAAGACCCGCCGCCTTCCCGAGCCGTCCGCGCACGACGGCGACCCGCCCGCCCTCGCCTACCGGCTGATGGACGCCGCCGCGACGCGTGGAGGCGGGGCGGTCGTCGGGTTCACGGTGGGCGACGAAATCACGGCATGGACCAGGTCGTCCGCCGCCCAGGGGTGACCAGCCGTCACTCAGCAGCGGGGCAGCAGCTCGATGTCGTGCTCCCACCCGTAGTCATCCAGGTTCACCTCGTTCACCCACACGTTGCGGTGTCCGGTGTCGTCGTCGGTGAGAAGCCACCACCCGCTCGTCCGCCCGTTGTTCGAGTAGAGCTCACCGGCCGTGTAGCAGTAGAAGTAGCTGAGCCCCCGGTACAGCGTGCCCGCGTGGGACGAGGTTCTCGAGTCGGGGGTGTAGTGCGTCCACTGGTCGATGACCGTGGTCAGGTAGACCCTGGCCAGGGCGGTGGCCGGGGCCGGTGCGTGGGACGAGACGGTCTTCGCCTGAGAAAGCGGCTGCGCCGCCACCGCCTGGGAACCGCCGGCGAGGACCGCCGTCGCCGCCACGAGTGCGAGGAAGCCGCTTCGCAGGGAGCGGGCACGCAGGTGTCTTCCCCTCCTGTGCCGTTCCGGAGTCGGGCCGGCGGCTCCGCGGGCGACTGCCGCCGTGGTGCCACTCGGGATCTGCTTGATCGACTGCATTCAGATCTCTCCTTGTCCTGGTTCCCCCAGGCCGAGGCTGTCGTGCTGTTCGGCCCGGTCGGGGTTCGCCGAGACATCCATGCTGTGTCGTCCGAGCCTCTCCGGCCAAGCACTTTGACGACGGTCAAAGGGTGCTGGTCAGGAGATGGAGCGGTGCCCGGACAGCGTCGTGTGCGCGCTTCGCGGGTGCGGTCGCTTCTGCCTGCCGCTCGTGAGCTGGGTTCCGGGCGGGGTCGGTAGGTGGTACGCCTTGGCTCCGGTGCGCCGAGTGGTGATCAGTCCGGCGTCCCGCAGCACGGTCGTGTGGCGGGAAACGGTGGCGGCGAACGGTGGCGGGAAACGGTGGCGGGAAATGGTGGCGGCAAACGGTGGTGGGAAACGGTGGCGGCAAACGGTGGTGGGAAACGGTGGCGGGAGAGACGCCGTGCGAGTGAGGTGCCTGCGGGGCACAGGTGAGGGCCGGGGCCTGTATCGGCCCCGGCCCTCATCCCGCATCGGCGTCAGTGGTGCTTGCAGTCCCAGTGGCCCTTGACCCAGTGGTGGTCCCAGTGGCCGGGGACATAGATCCACTTGTAGGTGTGGTGGTGCTCCCAGAAGCCCTGGTGCCAGGTGCCGTGCATGTCGTGGTGGCCCTTGTGCCAGGTCTTGTGGTCGACCTGCTTCTTCTCCCAGTGGCCCTTGACCCACGTCTTCTCCCAGTGTCCCTTCTGCCATTCGCACCCGTCGTGATGGTCGCCGGTCACCACGCTGGCGACGGAAGAGGGAGCGGGAGCCGCGTCGGCCGTTGTGGACATGCCGAGAGCGGCACCTCCGGCCAGCAGCCCCGTGGCAGCGGTTCCAACCACCAGCCGCCGGACTCGCATGGACGCTGTCATCGCATGAATCTCCTTGTCAGAGCATGTGGCGAACACAACGAGGAGGTGATGCCGTCCCTGTCTTCCGTGGCGGCGAGACGGAGCGGCGGATACGTCACACGAACCGAGTTCGATGCCTTGTTGTGTCTGACACAAGGGATTCGGAGTCAGCGGCGTGACGGATGACGAAACAGGAAAAATCGTGCATCGATCATCCGATGGGCCGGCGCGGCCGGCATCCGGCCCAGGCACGGCAGGGCCTTTGCTCAGGCGTCGGCCGCGACTGCCGGGTCGAACGCTCCGCGCATGTCATCCGTCCGGCACACGGCTACGAACTACCAGCACAGAGAAAAGACTGTTACTGAAGCCCAACGAGGGGGCGGTCATGCCCACCGTCGTTTCCCTGCCGGCCACGCGGCGCCGCGCCGTCGCTCTGCCCTGCGGCCGTCGCGCCCCGGCTGTGGCCCGCCACATAACCGAGCGGTGGCTGGAGACCGCCGATCGGCCGGACCGCGTCGCTGACGCCGTGCTCATCGTCTCCGAGCTGGTGACCAACGCGGTCCGTCACACCCAGGAACCGTGCCTGCTGACCCTCACCGTCCAGGGCGCGCAATGGGACATCGCCGTTGCGGACCACAGCGAAGAGCTTCCCGATCTTCACGCACGGGCGGGCGCGGGCGCTCATGGCGGCTTCGGCATGGAGATCATCTGCCGGCTCGGGGGAGAAGTCCGGATCGTTCCCGCGCTCGGAGGCAAGACGGTGCACGTCCTTCTGTGGCTGGAGACAGGCTAGACCACCTGGGCACTGGGCCATGGCCTGCACCGATGTCACCCGCACGCCTATCCGGCCTGCGCCAGGCAGCAGCCGGTGCCAGAGTCGAACAGGGCACACAGCGCGCTGCGGGCGACACCCCGGAGCGCAGCATTACGAGGGGAACGGATCTTGCTGCGCGAACCAGGCATACGAGCGGAGGAGCTGCTGCCCCGTGTCGCCGAAGGCGACACGGATGCGTTCGCGGAGATCTACGACGCGTTCAGCGGGACCGTCATGGGACTGGCCTGCCGCATCCTGCGTGACCCTGCCCAGGCCGAGGAGGTCACCCAGGACGTCATGATCGAAGTATGGCGCACCGCGGACCGCTACGACCCCGAGCGAGGAACGGCCAAAGCCTGGGTGCTCACCCTTGCGCACCGGCGCACGGTGGACCGGGTGCGCACCGCCCAGGCCAGTAAGGATCGCGAACGTGCCTCCTCGCTCCTTGCCGAACCGGACTTCGACCAAGTCGCAGAGACCGTCCTGATCCACGACGAACAGCGGCGCGTCTATCACTGCCTGGCCTCCCTGGCCCGGGTCCAGCGCGTTCCGCTGGTCCTCGCCTACTACCAGGGCCTGACCTACCTTGAGGTCGCTGAGGCGTTGAGCACCCCTGCGGGCACCGTGAAGTCCCGCATGCGTGCAGGCCTGCAGCAGTTGCGTACCTGCCTGGAGGGGAAACCATGACACTCCAGGAGGATCCGCACCTCTCGCTCGGCGCGTACGTCCTGCATGCTCTGCCTCCGGCCGAGGAAGCGGCCTTCGACAATCACCTGGCCGGCTGCGAGACCTGCCGCCACGAGGTCGCCTCACTGCAGGAGGCCACCGCCGCTCTGGCGACGGTTCACTCCATGCCGGTGGCGCCGCATCTGCGGGCCGGCACGCTGGACTCCATCACCCGCGTATCCCAGGACCGCTCCCGCCGCCACACGCGCTCACTCGGCCGCCGCGCCCTGAACCTTGTTCTCGCCGCGAGCATCGCAGCGGTCGCCGCCCTTGGGGGAACCGCTGTCTGGCAGCACTCCCAAGCCGAGGATGCCCGCTCTCAGGCAGCCCAGGCCCGCTCGGCCAACGAGGCTCTCACCGACGTCGTCACCGCATCTGACGCTACGCTGCACACGGCAGGACTCACCGGCGGGGCCGCTGCCGCGGTCGTCGTCTCCCGGGGCCAGGGCAGCGCCGTCTTCACCGCCCAGGGCCTGCCGGATCTGACCGGCGACAAGGTCTACGAACTCTGGTACGCCGCAGATACGGGCGCCCTGCGCCCTGCGGGCCTCTTGCGCAGTGAGACGAACCAGAACGCCCGCCTCCTGGAAGGCCCTCTGGCCGGCGCCGTCGCCGTCGGCATCACTGTGGAACCGCCTGGTGGCTCAAGGCAGCCCAGCACGGAGCCCTTGGGCATCATCTCCCTCACTTCTTGAGCGCCGACGGCTGGATTCCCTGCCAGAGTCGTCCCGCTCAACTCACCTGCACGACCGCATTATCGAGAAGGACCGGTTCCTGGGATGGATCAAGTAGCCTCGCTCCATTGCGGGTACGGACTGCGAGATGGGCGAAACATGGAACGGGCCGGCGGACTCGTCCCGGTTCAGTACCACCAGTTCAACATCAGCGACGAGGACGGGCCGGCCGGATCCGATCTCCCGCCCGACCACAACGGACTCGTCCAGGTCACCGACGGAGTCGTCACCGTCCTGACCGGCATCCACACCGGCACCGTCCATGTCACGGTCGCACGTCACGAGAGCGAGCCCGCACCGGACGACGGTGACTGGCAGGAGTGCGTGGAGATTTCCGCGCACTCGGCGTCGAGCGACCTCATGGTTCGCGGACTGATGGACGATCTGGACGAAGAACTGCCCGTCCTGTCCTTCGACGGCCCCGGCGACTACCGTCTGCGCATCCATGCCCGAGGCCGGGATACCGCGGTCGACCTCGCGCCCGACGAGGTGACCGAGTGGTACCTCATCCAGGTGTGGCCCGCATGCGTCGGGCCGGCGACGGTTCTCAGGCTACGTGACGCGTACGGCGCATCAGTCCGCGCTGGATACTGACTCGCCAGCCCGCCAGCCCGCCAGCCCGCCAGCCCGCCAGCCCGCCAGCCCGCCAGCCCACCGCCCGACGGCCCGCCCACCGCCCGGTGGGCGGGCCAACCGCTGGATGGGCGTAACGAAGCAACCGCTCAACAAACCGCGCCGACGGGCCTCGGTCGTCTTGTGGCTTTCAGTATTCGTGCCAGCCTCTGGCCGATGGGTGGTAGGCGTCGTCCAGGTGCTCGAAGACGAGGCCTTCCACGCCGACGGCCGCCCATGCCAGACGCTCGTGCGCGGTGCGCGGTGCGTGGGTCGGTGGTCGACGGGCACGGCGTCCAGGGCGCCGACAGGCGCCGGGGTCCTTTGGTTTTCGTCACACAATTCCAACGGCCGCCGGAGGCACCGCGGTTACGCTCGCGCTGGACGGCTCCGGACGACAGCGTCCCCGGTCGCAGGCGGGTGGTGAACCGGCCGTCGGGCAGTTTGCGCAGCCAGCCGCGATCAACGAGTCTGACCAGTCTCCCGCGCAGTGGTTCCAGCTTGGCCCGCACGCTGACGTCGACTCCCGGCATCTCGCCGACATGCCGGGCCACGACGGGTCCGGCAGCCTGCCGCACAGCGGCGAGGACGCGCTGACAGTCCGGCGGGAGCATGGTCTCCTCCAGGTCCGGCTCGCGGTGCGGAATCAGCATCACCGACCGTCCACCCACCTGCCCGGGCATCGGCGCGGCTGAGGCGCGCTCGTCGGCGAGTTGGTCGCTCACCCGCTCCAGGACCCGCTCGGCGACGGCAAGTTCGTCCCGCTCGGCCCGCACCTTCGCCGACTGCTTGGCCAGCTGCTCTTCGAGTTCGTCCAGTTCCGCACGCCGCGCGGTGATCCGTTCCAGCAGCTCGGATCCATGCACTGGATCGTAGAAGGCCACTCGGCCTCAGCGAGCGGGAACCGTGGCGAGTGCCGTACGCCGGGCCGCATCCACGCTGGAGAACGTCATGCTTCGTGATCGGGGTCGAGCACCACCATGAACCTGTTGCCTTCCGGATCCGCCATCAGGGCGTGCATGCAATCGTGAGGTTCCACGAGAGAGGCGCCCTTGGCGATCAACGTCTGAACCTGTTCGGCGATCGTTCCGACAAGGACAGTGACGACGGGTAGCACAGCCGGAGATTTCGCTTCGCCGACGCTGTACCCACCCCAACCCGGGATGCCGCCCCAGAACCTGATCATTTTCTCTGGGTCTACTGCTTCAAAATGAATGTGCATGCTGCTGTCTCACTTTCATCTGTGCGACCGAAGCCGAAAACGGCCTACCGAATCAATCCGGCAGGCCGTTACGGGTGAACGGACTTCAGCAGTCGATCACGGTGTTGTGCGTGTCTGCGATTCCGGGTTCGCTGAAGCGTCCGTGGTACTCGACCTGCAAGGTCACCTGAGTGTTGTACGTCTCCCTTTCTCCATCATGCACGCACGTGAGCCCTGGTGTGGTGTAGCGCCCGCTGCACCTCGTCCACCCGCTGTCCTTGTGCTTCACCGCGCGCCAGTACCCGTCGCGCACGTACTCCTGGAGATCGACCTGGACCCGGCACTGGTCGGGTGCCGGAGTTGAGCAACCCGTGTAATGGCCCTGGGCGTACAGCGGGCCGCCGTGGGTGACCTGGAACGGTTTCTCACCCTGGAACGTGCACCACACGGGAAAGGCAGCAGTCCTCGCGACGGCCCGACGGCAGCGAGCTGCTACTGGAACAGCTGCCGGTGCGACTCGCTCCATGCCACCTTGCGCCGGAGATCCTGCAGATAGCCGTCAGCTACCCAGGTGGCCTGGGGCTGGTGCCCGTTGGCGGCCAGTTGGCGTACGTGATCGATGTTCTCCCGTTGCCTGTCGATGACGGCCTCGATGATGCCCTCGGTGGAGGACAAGCCGTAGGCGGAGCAGAACCGCTCCAAGCGGTGCCGGCGGTCGGGTGGCTGCGGGAAGTGCAGCCAGCGGATGCACTCGGCATCGTCTCGGAACGGGGCGATGTACTGCAGTGCGTAGGCCACATCATGCAGACGCGCCGCCGGCCGGGCGAAATCCCAGTCGATGATCCCGACAGGCCGGCACCCCTGCCAGACCACGTTCCACGGACCGAAGTCGCCATGACAGATCACGTGACCGGCGGCCGGCACTGCCGGACCGGTTGCCCAGGCAGCCCCGTCCGGCGGACGGAAGTCCGCAGTCGCGTCGTGGTAGTCGCGCAACAGCCGGGCAAAGGCGGTCAAGCCCTCGTCTTGCACGACCCTGTCCCAGCCCAACGGCCCTGAATCGCCGTCGATATAGGTCAGAACTTCACGGCCGTCCTCGTCAAACCCCAGGACCCTCGGAGCGCACTGGAAACCCACCGCTTCGAGATGGCGCAGAAGCGCGTGGACCGTCTCAGTCCAGGGCTGCACGGGTCTGCGGACCGTGTCGCCGATCCGCACGACCTGCCGATGAGGGTCATCCTGCAACACGTCCTCGTTGGCCACCCGTGAGAGGCTACCCACGCCATCGAGGAAGAGACACTCGGATTACTCGGCGCAGGCGATTGCTGTCGGCCTGATGTGTCGGCGGCGCATCGCGCAGCGGGGCGCCCGTCAGCTTCCGCCAGTAGGCGTGGTTCCTCCCTGTCCACCTGCACGATCCTCGGGCTGCCCGCCAGGTCCGCTCCGGTCCTGCACCCGTTCGCCGCGCACCAGTGGAGTGCCGCCTGACGGGCTGCCTGGCGTCCGTCGGCGTCTGGGTCCTGGGCACGCGTCAGTGACGCAGGACTCGCCGCACTGCAGCGCGACCACGGCCGGCCGCTGTTCGCGCTGCTGCTGCGGGGCTGCTCGCATCGCATCGCATGGGCCAGCTGCTGCCGGGCCACGGCGCTGACCTCGTCGGCGGCGGTCAGGTTGAGCTTCGGTGAAGATGCGACTGGACCTCGGTCAGTCGATGCCTTCGACGATGCGGAAGTCGCGCTCGACGCCGTCGGAGAGGGCGACCAGCGCCTCCTGGTAGGCCGCACTCTCGTGCGCCGCGACGGCCTGCTCGAAGCTGTCGAACTCGATCAGGACGGTACGCTCGGCGATTCCGGCGTCATGCGCCACGACCCGACCGCCACGGGCGAGGACCCGACCGCCCCCGGCCTTGACGGCCGGAGCGGCCAGCTTGTTGTAGGCAGCCAGCTTCTCGGGGTCTGAAATGGTGCGGTAGGCGCTGACCCAGTAGCCCTTGGGCATGGAACCTCCAGTGTCGGGATGAGTGCATCTGACTTACGGGTTGGTCTCGGACGAGCGTCGGCGGGCGAGAGCGAGGCTTGTCAGCGTCGTGATCGCCATGGCGCCGATGCCGACCAGCGCCGCGGTGGTGTAGGCGCTGTCGTCGGGGAAGAGGTGGCCGGGGCCGGTGCCCGCGGCGAGGATCAGGCCGCCGATGGCGCTGCCCAGGGAGTACCCGACGCTGCGGACGACGTAGTTGAAGCTCATGGCGCTCGACGTCTCGCTCTTGGGGGTGACGGCCAGGATGACGCCGGGCATCGCGGCCGAGAAGCCGCCGACGCCGAAGCCGAGCACGCCCATCGCCGCGAACAGTTCGGCCAGGTCCGACCGGGCCGCCGCGAACAGGGCGAACCCGCCGCCGACCACGACGGCGCTGCCGGCCAGGAGCAGGGGGTCGGCGATCCGCGTCCGGACCCGCGGCGTGAGCTTGCCGGCGACGAACCCCAGCACCGAGAACGGGATGAGGACCAGCCCGGCGACGAAGGTCGTCAGCCCGAAGCCGTAGCCGGCGCCGTGCGGCGTCTGCGCGTACCGGGTGATGAGCGTGAGCAGGAGGTACATGCCGATCCCGCCGACGAACATGGCGAGGTTCGCCCCGGCGACCGCCGGGTGCCGCACCGCCCGCACATCGACCAGGGGCGTCGTGCTGCGCAGCTCGATGACGGCCCAGACGCAGAGCAGCACCACCGCGACGACGGCGAGGCCCGCCGCCACGGCCAGGTGCCGGCTCCACAGATTCCGTTCGCCGGCGAGGAACAGCACCAGGAGCAGCGCAGCGGCCAGGACGACCGCGCCTGCCACGTCCACGTGGGCGGAGCGGCCTTCGGGGGCTTCGGGCATGGACCGCCACGCGGTCAGGAGGGCGGCGGCGGTGACGACCAGGCCGAGGCCGTAGGCGGCCCGTACCCCGCCGAGCTCGGCGAGCAGTGCGGCCAGCGGGTAGCCGACGCCGGCCCCGATGATCGAGACCACCGAGATCAGGGCGATCACGGCCGCGCTGCGCTCCTCGGGAAGGTGGTCCCGGGCCACGCCCATCATCAGCGCCGTCAGCCCGAGCCCGACGCCCTGGGCCGCCCTGCCGGCCAGCAGCCACGCGAACGGCAGCGGCAGCACGGTGAGCGCGCTGCCGGCGACGACGACCGCCAGCGTGACGAGGATCGTGGCCCGTCGGTGCGGGCCGGCTCCGAGCCGGCCCAGGACCGGCGTGGCGACGGCGCCGCTGAGCAGTGCGACGGTCAGCGTCCACTGCGCGCTGCCGAGCGAGACGTGGAACGAGGTCGCCACGCTGGTGATGAGCGGCGTCCCGAGGCTGGCGACCGCCGCCACGACCAGAGCGATGAACATCAGGGCGGGGACCAGCAGCCGCGCCTCGGAACGCGCCACCGGGAACGCCTTCACCGCGACCCCGTCGACCGGCTGCCCGGTCACTGCTTCGGCCCTTCGCGGTCCTGGCTTTCGAGCTCTGCCAGATGCTTCAGCGCCGGAAGGGCCGCCACCAGCGCCTCGACCTCGTCGCCGGTGAGCTCGCCGATCAACCGCTCGAACGCGTGGACGCCCGCCTGGCGCCGCGTCCGGACATAGGAGGCGCCGGCCTCGGTCAGGCACACCAGCGTGACCCGCTTGTCGGACGCGTCGCCCCGCCGCTCGACCAGGCCGGACTCCTCCATCACTCGGACCAGGGCGGTCATCGCGGGCTGGGTGACGCCCTCGACCGCGGCCAGATCGGTGATGCGCCGCGGGCCGGTCCGGTCCAGGGTGGCCAGGGTGGCGGCGGAGGTCAGGCTCATGTCCCGGGGCAGGCGTCTCGCGGCCCTGGTGGCCAGGCCGTAGAGGGCTGCCCCGATGGCGGCGGACGCGCCAGGAGCGGTGTCTTGACGACTCATGCTCGAAGCATAGCAACTTTATATTCATAGTTTATGGAAATGGTCGACTGGCGCGGGCGGCCTCGATCCACACCCGCGACGGCGGCCGGCCATCGCGCTCGGAGTACCGGCCGAGCATGTTGATGTGGTGCCGCCCGAACGGCGAGAGGCGGGCCACGTCCTCGTCGCGGACGTCGAAGCCGTCCGCGCGCAGCCGGTCTACTGCGGCGTCCGTGCACCGCGTCGTGAACAGCACGAGGGCGTTGAGGACCGGCCGAGCGCGCCGAGCCAGATGCTCTTCGACCAGGCTTTCTGCTGCGTGAGGTGGCCGGCGCGAATCGGGACGCCGATGCCCGGTCGATGCCGCCCGCGACCATGGCGCAGGTGGCGCTACCCACCTGCGATGCCCGGCACGACGCTGCGGCTCGGCCTGCCACAGTCCCGTGAGAAGGACAAAGGCCGTGAGCGGTGAACCGGGTGTGTGCTGATGCCGTTGAGACGAGAGGCACGCCCGTGCGTCGTGCACCGGTCAACAGGTCGACGACCTGTATGCCTCCTTTCTACCTCAAGGGGATTCAATGCCTCGTCACCGTCAATTCTCCCTACGCCGCGGAAGGAGGATGACGACCGCCGCCCTCACCGCCGCCACCGCCTCGCTGCTGCTTTCCGGGACCGGTTCGGCCGGGGCGGCCACAGCCTCCGAGCAGGGATCCGTCAAGCATTACGTCGCTCTCGGCGACTCCTACGCCGCCGGCACGGGCCTGCCCCAGCAGACGAACGCGGAGTGCAGGCGTTCCGCGGGCAGCTACCCGTCGTGGATCGCCGAGACGTACAAGCCGGCCGTGTTCAAGGACGTCACCTGCAGCGGTGCCACCACACGCGCGCTGTGGAACAAGCAGGGATCGGCCGCGCCGCAGGTCGACGCCCTCACCAAGGACACCGACCTGGTGACCGTCACGCTCGGCGGCAACGACCTCGGATTCTCCGATGTGCTCACCACGTGCGTGCTGGCCGGGCTTACCACCAAGGAGGGCACCCCCTGCCGCGACCGGCTTGCCGCCGGCGGCAAGGACCTGGACGCGGACTTCGCGAAACTGAGCACCCGCATCCCCGACATGCTCACCGACATCAAGCGGCGCAGCCCCCAGGCACGTGTCGTCGTGGTGGGGTATCCGAACCTGTTCCCCGCTGACGGAAGCTCCTGCGGTGCCTCCGTGCCCCTGGCCAAGGGCGACATGACCTGGCTCAACCAGGCCACGAACCGGCTGAACCTCCTGCTGGAGACGGCGGCTTACCTCAAGCAGGCCGAGTTCGTCGGCACGTCCTCCGTGTTCCACGGCAGGGACATGTGCCAGCCCTCGTCCGGGCAGTGGATCAACCCGCTGCTGCCGCAGACGCCCGGCTCCGCCCACCCCAACGCCATCGGACACCTGATGACGGCCTTCGAGGTGTACGACCGGCTCAGCAAGTAGTCACCGCTCCCTCGCTCCACCGGGTCGCACGATCACGCCGACCCGGTGGAGCGGGGGTCTGGCCGACAGGACGATGCCTCGGGCTGTTCGAGCTGCCCGGCACCCACCATCGCGTCTGGTCTCCAGCGACGGCCAGAAGCGACCTTCGCCGCCGGGCCGCCACTGAACTGAAGACGGAGACCCGGCCCGGCACTCCATCCCCATCCCGCAGAAGCTGGAGCGGCGCGGTGACGCCGCCCACACGTTCAGCGCCGGCTGACGTCCGGGCGGCGGCGGCAGGGCACATGTCATGACAGAGTCGGCTCAACTACCGGACGGCAGCGGCGTCACGCCCACTCGACGCCCAGTTCCCGCAGCGCGTCGAGTTGCTCCGCCGTGAGCTTGTCGCGCCGGGTCTTGGTGTTCGAGAACCATACGCCCAGCTTGACGGCCACCGGTTCCGTCTCGCCGTCGACCGTGATCTCCTCAGCGTGGCCGCGCGGTACAGGCCTGTGGGCGCCTTCGCGTTCCATCCACTGCGCGAGGGCTGCCACGCCCCGCTGGAACGCCTGCTGCGCCTTGCTCGGGCCCTTTGTCGCGCGGCTGGCCGCCGGGGCGGGAGACGGGGCCTCAGCGGGCTGCACACCCAACGCCGACAGCCGCTCCTGTTGCTCGTTCGACAGCAGCTTCCAGGTGCCCGGATTCTTCTGCCGCTGGAGCCACTTGCCGATGTCGTCTCCCTCGAACAGGACCCCGGGTGCGATGGCCGGCAGGACGCCGTCGGCGTCGACCAGGTCCGCGAGGACGCGGTAGTGCCGCTGCCAGTCCAGCGGCCAGGGGCAGTTCCAGTCCGGGTCGATCGCGGCCAGCTGCTCCGCGCGCTGTGCCGCCCGCTCCGGGTCCTTGCCCAGGCCGCCCTTCCGGCGGAGGTTGGCCATGTGCTGCCCGATGGGCGTCATCGTCTCGCTCTCGCCCCACACGGCGTCCTGACGGGGTGCGAGGTGTCCGGTGGCCCGCTTGTAGGACCGGAGCGCGGCGAGTTTGTTCTCCCAGGCCTCCTCGCCGGGCTCCCACACCATTCCCGCCTCCGGCGCGTCGAGCAGGGTCTTGCGCCGTTCCTCCAGTTCCCCGGCCCGCAGCGCCTTGCGCTGCTGGTGCACCCACCGCCCGAGGGGGAATTCCTTCGTGACGCCTACTTCCACCACGGCGTCGTAGGGGACGGCGTGGAGGCCGGTGATCTGGTTCTGCTTCCGCCAGCGGACGAGGGCTTGGTAGCCCTCGAGCCAGACCAGGGATTCGGGCCGGTAGACACGGGTGCGCAGGAAGGCGGCGATGGTCGCCGCGTCGCGCGGGCTGGAGAAGTGGAGCAGGGCCGACTCGGCGGCGGCCTGCGTGTCGTCGTCCTGCTCCTGGTCCTCGCCGTCACCCTTGCCGCCGGCCCCGATGATCCGGCCGTGTTCGTCCCGCCGGATGTGGACTGTGCGTTTGCCGCTGGTGAGGGCGCGGGAGGCGAGCTGCTCGACGAGTCGTTCGTCATGACTGCGGAGTCCTTGGAGGACCGCGACCAGGGGGCGGAACGAGGCGCTGGCGATCATGTCGGTGGGGTCCTCGCCGGGCTCCAGGAACACGGGCACGATGATCCGTGCGACCTTGGTGGAGCCGTCCTTGTTGAGGCGGAGGGCGCGGCCGATGTTCTGGACGATCTCGACCTGGGAGCCGCGGGTGTCGGCGAAGCAGACGGCCTCCACGCCGCGCTCGCCGGTGATGTCCACGCCTTCCCCGAGGACGCGGCAGCTGGCGAGGAAGGCGCGGTGGACCCGGCGGCCGGCCGCGTCGATGCCGCCTGCGAACTGGCGCAGGACCTCGCGCCGCTCGGACACGAGGTGGTCGCCGCACAGCCATGCCGACCACACCCGGTCCGGCGGGACGTGGCGGCCGGCCTCCAGGTCGTAGAACTCCGCGTCGATCGAGGACGCGGGAAGCCGGTCCGCAGCGGCCAGGTCCTCATCGGAGGCGTCGTTCACGTACAGCTCGGCGGCCGTCTCGGGCAGCTTCTCCGCGAACGCGGCGGCCTCCTCCACCTTCTGGTGGAACGTCATGACCGTACGCAGGTTGTACGCCGCGGCGTGCTCCAAAAGTGCGGTCTGCAAGAGTGCCAGGCGCCGGCCGCGCCGGGCCTCTTCGGACTCCCCCAGAACGGGGGAGGGGTCGCGGATCTCCAGGACGTCGATCTCGAAGCCGGCGAGGATCTCGCGCTCGATTGCTTCGCTCAGCCCGAGTTCTGCGAGCCAGGCGCCGTAGGTGCCGTCCGGGTCGTCGGCCATGGTCGCGAGCTCCACCTCCTGGCCGTCCGCGCCTGTCCGCGGCCGGGGAGCGGCGAGGATGCGCGGCGTCGCGGTGAGATAGAGCCGGAAGTCGGCGGGGATGCGGGCGTTGTCGTGGATAGCCGCCCACGGCCGACCGAGATCGCCGGCCGTGCCATGCGCCTCATCCACGATCGCGAGGTCGAACGGGGCCATCTGCTGCCCGTACAGGCGCTCTCCGCCCATCAGGGCGGACTCCAGAGGCCCGCGAACGCGTCCCCGACCCGTCAGGTCTTCCGGGTCCTCGCGGTCCACCAGGGAGGCGTACGTGGCGAACACGACCACAGGCCCGGACCCGGCCCACAGGGCGAGCTGGATCGCGTTGGTGGTGGTGCGCACACCCAGTGAGTTGAGCACCGCATCGTTCTCCAGCGAGCACACCGCGATCATCTGGGCGCGGTGCCCCAGCGAGCGCCAGGCCTGGGCGGTCTGCACGAGCAGGTCCAAGGTGGGGACCGTGACGAGGATCCGGCCGCCCGGGAAACATTCCAGCGCGCACGCGGCGGCGGTGATCGTCTTGCCCGATCCGGTCGCTGACACGATCGTGCCCCGGGCGCCCTGTGGCGGTACGGGTGAGCGGGAGGGGAATCCCGCCCATCTGCGGAACGCCGTCTTCTGGGTCACCTGGTGTTCTTTGAGCTGGATCATGGAGACGTCGAGGCGCTTTCGTCTCGGTGGGCGGGTCCGGGGGCGGCCCGAGGATCCGTGGCGATCAGCCGGTCCATCGGCTGAGGTTCCGGGCCGTGGCCACGAGGTCCGACAAGCGGACCTACGTCTTCCACGGCACCGTCGGCGTTGCCGCGATCCGACTGTGGATCAGGGCGTGATCGGCCGGTCGGGATTCAGAGCCATCGTTGTGCTGCCTCGACGCTGTCCCCGCCACTGGTGTTGAACGCGACGGCGGCCTGGGGCGCACAGCGGCGGATCAGGTTCACGACCTGTTCGAAGAGCGGAAGCAGCTGCTCGGCCTTGCGGATCCCACCGCCGACGACCACGACATCCCACGGCTGCTTGGTCAACGATGCGACCAGGGCGGACTCGGCCGATTCGTCGGAAACGATCAGCGTCATGGCCGCGTCGATGCCGTGCTCACCGAACCGGGCCAGCTCCGCATCGAGCGCCGCACGAAGCGCCGCACCGTCGACGCCAGGTATCGCTTGCGGGTCGTAACCAACAACAAGTGCAGAAGGCATGCGGACAACCCTACCGAGCCTCCCCGAACATGACCGAGCCTCCCCGAACATGACCGAGCCTTCCCGAACATGACCGAGCCTTCCCGAACATGATCCGCCGGACAGGCCCGGCGGCCGGGGGTGCCGGGAGGCGGGCTTGGGGCGGGGTGGCTTCGGCGCCCGCCCCGCGGTGGAGGCTCGTGTCCGGGCCGAGGGCCGTATAGGTGGCATAGGGAGCCGAAGGGGTGGGTGGGGGCGTGGGCGGTTACTGGCCGGGGTGGACGGCTTGGACGCCGGTGCCTGCGTAGGCCTTGGGCGTCAGCGTGAGCAGGAACCGTCCGGCCGGATGGGCGGCTGAGGGCCTGGAAGCGTGGATGGCGTGGACGGCGGCCCAGGAGTGCCCGAAGCGCAGCAGTTCGGTGGCGGTGACCGCGGCGTCGGTGTCGAACGCCTCGATCCGGATGAACCGCAGCCCCTTGATGTAGCCGAGCAGGCCGGGCCGCTCGGCGTCACCGGCCGTCAGGGACAGCACCGGCGCGTACAGGCTGCCCAGTCCGCCGGAGGCTTGGACGTAGAACGCGGCGACCGCTTCGTTGAACGGGTCCTTCGGGTCGTACAGAGCGGTGGCGGTGGTGTGGTCCAGAACGACCGCGATCGCCGCCACTACGCGGCCGTCTGCGAGCCGTGCCGCGCCCCGCCCAGGCGCTCCAGCAGCGCACGGGCCTTCGCCTCCGCCTCCGGACTCGGCGCGCCGCCGAGGGCGGAGGCGAGCTCGGCGCGGGCCAATTCGGCACGCTCGGCGTATTCGGCCTGCGTCGGCGTGTTCTGCGCCAGCTCCTCGACCAGGCTGCGGATGGTCGTGCCCTGCTCGGCCGCCAACCGCGCCAGCCGGTCCCGCGCGGCCGCGCTCACCTTGATGCTCGTCTCGTCTGCTGCCATATCCCGACTCTACCGCACTCCTCTACTGGCGGTAGAGGAGTGCGGTAGATGCGACAGCACCGCCCCCTCCAGGTCACCGCCGCGGGGCGGGGGTGCGCTCGCCGTGGGCGAACAACAGCCAGGATGGTGTCCGCGCACAAAGTGGTGGAGCCGATCCTGGATCCTCGTCGGGGGCACCCTCCTCGGACGTGCGAATCCCAGACCACGCTGTTGTCCGCCCGCTCGGCAACCTCTGTGGGGTCCACGCCGGCGTTGGGCCCGGACGACAGAGCGGCGTGCCGCAGGTCGTACGGCCGGGCAGGCAGCGGCGAGGCCACCTGTTCCGGCGTGACCGGCGTGACGCCAGGTGCCGCGCCTCATCCCAGCCACGCCAGTACGTCGTCGAGGCGACTACTTCCCGCGTTCGTTGGCGAACAGTCGGCCGTCCTTGGCCGTACCGAACTCTTCGATGTGGGTTCGGAGCATGCGCACGGGGCGCGACGCAATCGGAACGATGCGGGCTCGTGCGCAGGCCGGTTCTTGAGCCCGCGGGTGTCGTGCACCTCCCCGTTCCGGTCCAACGCTGGCCGACGGTGGGACGCAGACCGACGACCCGTCAACTGTCCAGGGGGTATACGTGCGAGTCACGGAGGGCGCGTCCGCGCCACTGAGCCGAAGCGCGACAGTTGTCATGAAGGCAGGCTTGCTGTCACCGGGATCGCGGCGTGCGAACCCCGCTGCATGCTGCTGTGGGCGGGTGCCCGCAGACGGTACCGGCAGGGGGCATATCGGTGTTTGACCTCAACCATGGTTGAGCTTCTAGGTTCGTTCCAGAGCCGCAGGAGCAGACCGGCGGTGCCTTTCAAGGAGTTCGTCATGGCCGAGAGCACAGCTCACATCGAGATACCCGACCGTTACCGCTATGCCGTGATCCCGCACATCATGGTCGATGACGCCGCCGTGGCGATCGATTTCTACCGGCGGGCGTTCGGCGCTCGTGAGGAGTTCAGGATCGATGCTCCGGGCGGCGGGATTCTGCACGCCGAGATCACCATCGGGCGGTCGGTGCTGATGCTGGGCGACGCCAGCGTGGACGAGGCCGAGGCCGGCTCCTTCGCCGCGCCCGCCTCGCTCGGTGGAGGCACGTCCGTCACGCTGCATGTCTTTGTGCCGGACGTCGACAGCTTGGCGAAGCGCGCAGAGGCTGCCGGCGCCGAGATCCTCCAGCCGCCGACAGATATGTTCCATGGTGACCGCACCGTCATCCTCAAGGATCCTTCGGGTCACATGTGGGTGTTTCTGACCCACATGGAAGACGTCTCAGACGAGGAGCTTCGGCGTCGGCTGGCTGCCGCCGGGTGACCGCTCGCAGGTGCGCACGGTGACCAGATGGACCGAACCCGGTGACAGCATCTGTGCTTCCCGCACTGTTGGTGACATGCCCTATGAGCTGTTCGGCTGGGTTCCGCAGGCAGAAGGCCCCGCGTCGGGGTATTCGCCGAGGATCGCACGTCATGAGCGGGGAGTGGTGCGGTGAACCGGTCGTCTACTCGTCTACATCGGCCGGGACAGGCCTCCGCCGACGGCACTCCTGTGCACCGTCGCCGGGCGAGGGCGGGAAGAGCCGTGAACCGGTGCGGGAGATCGTCCAGCGGGACCGAAGTGCGCACGGTCGCGCTTCACCGCTGAGCCGTAGACCGACTACCCCGACTACGAGCCCTTCGTGGGCATGATGCTCTGCCCGGCCCGGAGAAAGTGCACGGCGGGCTTCGTCGGCGCAGTTCGCGCCGGTCAGTTCGGCCGCTGTTGGCACGCCAGCGTTCTCGAAGAACGCTGGCGTGGGAAGCGCGCCGCCCTATCCCTTGCCGAAGGCGATCAGGGTGCCTTCGGCTCCGGGCACGAAGAGCCGGGCCTGGGAGGTGGCGATGCCGGGGACGACGAAACCGCGCCAGTCGTCCTCGGCGACGATGTTCGACATGGGCGGCGGCGCGGGGTAACGCCGGTACGACCACGCGACCTTGCCGGTCTTCTGGTCGAGCACGACAAGACGTCCGTCGGCGTCCTCCACGTACACGTAGCCATTGGCCACCAGGCGCACAGTGGCCGCGTTCACGGAACTGGTGTAGGTCCAGGCGGCCTTGTACGTACTGGTGCTGAGCGCCCTGACCTTGCCGTGATAGGCGAGGTACACGCGGCCCGGGCCGAAGACCGGCGTAGCGTCCGCGGGCAGTTTTCGCACGGCCGCGCCGGTCTTCTGGTCGTAGGCGGTGACCGTCTCGTCGTCACTGTCGCTGCTGCGCGTCCAGGCCGCGCCGGCGCCCAGCACGACGGGGTTGCCGTAGGCGCCGGAGACGTCGGGAACCTCGAAGCGGTGCAGTTCGGCGCCGGTCTTGAGGTCGAGGTGGTGCCAGGCGATGCCGTCGAAGCCGATCCACACGCCGGACGCGTCGACGACGGTCGGGGCACAGGAGTACTCCGAGAGGGGGGCCGTCCACACCTGGGCGCCGGTGTCGGCGCGCAGCGCCAGCGCCGTGCCGCGGCCGTCCTGTAGGTAGAGCAGGCCGTCGTACCAGACGGGCGGGTACTGCATGGACGCCGAGTCGAGGGTTATCGACCACTTCTGCTGCCCGGTGGCCGGGTCCCACGCGGCGATCGTGCCGCGCGACGTCTGCGTGTAGAGCAGGCCGCCCCCGTACGACACCCCGGCTTGGGGCTCGTTCTGCTCCAGGGAGACGGCCGGCCACAGGTCCTCGCCGGTGGCGGCCTGGACCCCGACGAGCATCATGCGCGGGCCACCCTCGGTGCCGTCGTCCGCGTTGACCACGGCGTACACCTTGTCGCCGACCGCGACGGGCGCCGAGACGACGGTCCCGAAGTCCCGGGACCACAGCTTTTTGTACGGCGGGGCAGCCGTAGCCCCCGCGACGAGACTGTCGGCCCGGCTGTCGGCGCGGTAGCCGAGCGTCGCGTCCGTCAGCTCGGCCGCGGTAGCGGTCCGCCCCGGCACCGGAGTCGCCGCCTGCGGCGAGCCGGTGAACATCGACAGCGTGACGGCGGCGACGCAGACGACGCCAAGTCTCCTACCTGAAAGGCGTGTTGTTGCCTTCAACGAGATACCCCCTGGTCGGAAGCCACCCGGTCAGGATGACCACGACCCATTACCCTCACAGAAACGTCACATGCGCTCAGAACACGCCCCTCTTCTTGCGGTCGTGGTCCAGCGGGCCGCCGAGCGCGGAATGACGACGCTCGCGCTGAGCGACCGGGACACCGTCGCCGGCACCGTCCGCTTCGCCAAGGCCGCCGCGGCCGCCGGTACACGCCCGTCTTCGGTGTCGATGTCGCCGGCGCCCTGCTGACCCCGCCGGACCACTCTCCCGGACGCACGCGCCCGCCCGCACGTGGGGACGCACACGTGGGGACGCACACGTGGGGGCGCGCACGTGATGGAGCCGCCGTTGCGAATCACCCTCTTCGCGCAGAACACCGTCGGGTGGGCGCGCTGTGCCGTCTGGTCTCCGCCGCGCATGCCGAGGCCGACGGCGCAGTGCCCGTCGCATCCTGGTCCGCCCTGCGCCAGTCGCGCTCAAGTGATCACGAACCGGCCCCACCGACTACGCCGAAGCCCTGGCGCCGCCGATGGCCGGGTCGCACGCGGTCCGAGCCATGCTTCGGGCGGAAGTCGGCGGGCCGGGGGAACGGGTGCGGGGGCCGCCCGAGATGGGGCGGCCCCTTGGGTGATCGCGCGGGGGTCAGGTCCCCGGAGCAGTCACCACGGTGACCGTTGGTGGCCCGAGTTTCGAGGAGGAAGTACAGGTGGGTCAGACGCTGGGGGATCCGGTGAACCCGTAGTTCCGGTAGCCCTTGCCGTCGCTGTCCCAGTCGAGCCGGAGTGTGGTGTCGGCGTAGACGCGCTTGCCAGTCTTGAACTTGATCGTCGGCGTCGTCCAAGAGCCGTTCCCGGAGGAGTTGGAGTGCTCCAGCTTGTACTCGATGTCGTACGTCGCGGTCTTCACCGTGGCGGCGCTGTCGGGCCGGACGAGGACGAGGCGGAGCTGCGCGGCGTCGAAGGTGGTGGTGACTCCGGAGTAGTACGGCGGGGCGTCCCAGCTGATGGTCGCCTTGCCGTAGCCGTAGCCGCCGGATCGCGCGGCGCAGACCTTGATCTTGAAGTCCCAGTTGTCTGCCCAGGGTCCGTTGTATCCGGCGTCGTCGATCGACTTGCTGCTCGTCTTGCAGCTCCAGGACAGCGCCGAGGCGGGCGTGGCCATCGCGACGGTCGCGCCGAGGACGGACACCGCCACGGCGGAGGCAGCCAGGGTCTTGCGCATACTCACATTGATTCCGATCTGTATGTTCCTGCTGGTGGAAGGTGGTCTGTGACGGTCAGCCGGGCGGCGGGGCGCGCGCCACGTGCGTGATCGCGGACGGCTTGCGGGGCGTGGGCGGGTGCATCAGGTGAGGGAGGCCACCGACGCGGTGAGGAGCCAGGTCGCTCCGGCCGGGGACGAGCCGACAGGCACGTACACCGCGCGCGCGGTGCGCCGTCGGGCACGGCTGATGGCCGACGCGTAGTCGAGCCGGGCGGCGACCCAGGTCAGGAAGTGTGAGGTGTGCATGACAGTCCCTCGGTCGGGTCGGTCGACGGTCAGGCGGTTCGGTACAGGGTCCCGTGGTCTGCGGGCTCGTCATCGGCCTTCGCGGCCTCCAGGGCGCGGATGCTGCGATGGCCCGTCGATCGCCTCGTGTCGGCCGCCGGGGGCGATCTCATATCCTTGATCATATCAGTAACAGACACCGTGCTTGTAAAGCCCCTTGAGATGGCTTTTGTGTACGCTGTCCCTGCTGAGATCTGCACGGTGCCGCCACAGAATAGACCCTATGCATGTTTCCCGGTCGAGACTCACCACGGGCAGCGGGGGAAGGTCAACGGCCGGGCTGGTGGCCGCACCAGCGGTGTGGATAACGTCTGAGGTGATCTGCGCCGGCGGTGGCTTCGGCGCCGGTACGGGGACCGCCTGGGCCGGCATGGATGGTGACCCTCACAGCGCAGACCGGGCAGTACGCCCGGCGGACAACAGGAGGCATAAGGGTGGGGCTGCGACAGCCGGTCCAGCAGCGCGGCAAGGACACAAGGGACAAGATCCTCGACGTCGCAGCGCGCCTCTTCGCGGAGAACGGCTACTCACTCACCGATGTCATGGACATCGTGAAGGCTGGGGAGGTGAGCCGTGGCGCCGTCTACCACTACTTCAAGGGCGGCAAGCAGGACGTCGCCCATGCGGTGGCTACCGAGTCGTTCGTCATGGACGACCTCCCGTCGACCGATGGGCCTCGTCTGCAGAACGTAGTCGACGCCTCGATCCTGCTCGCGGTGGCCGCACCGCAGGTGACCGTGGTCCGGGCAGCGATGCGGATCGCCCTGGAGCAGGGGCATCCGCTCTACGGTTTCCTGTGGGACACGTACATTCCGCTGGTGGAGGGGTGGCTGACGGAGGCCCGCGACCGGGGCGAGCTCATGCCGGGGGTGGTCCCGCACCAGGTGGCCACCGGTTGGGTCGACGGATACACCGGCCGCGACGCGCGGTACCGGCACCGGTACGACGAGCTGCCGGAGGCGGTCGCTCAGCTGAACATGCTGATGGTCCGGGCGATCGCCACGCCGGAGACGATGATGCGAGTGGATCTCTCCGTCGAGCGCGGCCGCCGGCTTTTCACGCACTCCCGGTGGGCCTTGCAGGCACAGCCGATCAGCTGAGCGGAAAACGGCGGGTCGCGGCGCAGGTGCGC